>JBFEQR010000194.1:0-5214 GCA_041549425.1 Yoonia sp.
CCGGGCAAGTCCTATGGGCCGTTCCAGATCACTTATGGCGCGTCCGCAACAGGCGATGGGGACCTCTGGATTGGCGCAGGGGCGAAATGGACATCACAAGATGTGATCGACAGCCCTTTTTTTATCGAAGCTTCGCTCCTGCCCGGTCTTTATGCCCGTGGCGACGGACCTGATATCGGCGGCGCGCTGCAATTCCGCTCTGCCTTGGGTGCCGGATACGAATTCGCCAATGGGGGTACACTTTCTGTGCACTACGACCACCGTTCAAACGGCGATACACAAGACGTCAATCCGGGGTTGGAAACGCTCGGGATCAGATACGCGGTCTCGCTGAACTGATATTTGCAGACGAAAAAAGGGCGGCCCAATTGGACCGCCCTTTTTGAAATTCTTGCTGTCCAGCGATTAACGCTTAGAGAACTGGAAGCTACGACGCGCCTTGCGCTTACCGTATTTCTTACGTTCAACCACACGGCTGTCGCGTGTCAGGAAGCCAGCGGCTTTCAATGCGGCACGCAGGGTTGGATCATAAAGCTGAAGCGCCTTGGAGACACCATGCTTGACCGCACCGGCCTGACCGGACAGACCGCCACCGGCAACAGTTGCCATGACGTCGAACTGGTCAACAACACCGGCCACCTGAAATGGCTGACGCAGGATCATCTGCAGAACGGGACGCGCAAAATATGTGTCCATGTCCTTGCCGTTGACAGTCACTTTGCCAGAACCTGGCTTGATCCAGACGCGGGCAACCGCATCTTTACGCTTACCAGTTGCATAAGAGCGGCCCAGTGCGTCGCGCACAGGCTCGCGGGGGGCAGCAACTTCGACCGCAGCAGCAGGTGCTTCAACACCTTCAGCGACTTGGCCCAGCTCTTCGAGCGAGTTTACTTGATCGGCCATTATGCAGTCCTCGTGTTCTTTTTGTTCATGGACTTCACGTCCAGAACTTCGGGCTTCTGGGCTTCCATGCCATGCTCAGCACCTGCGAAAACGCGCAGGTGAGTCATTTGCTGGCGGGACAGTTTGCCGCCGGGCAGCATGCGCTGAACGGCTTTCATGATGACGCGCTCTGGGTGCGCACCTTCAAGAATTTCGGCCTTTGTCTTGGACTTGATGCCGCCGGGGTGGCCGGTATGCCAATAGTATTTTTCATCACGCTTGTTACCAGTCATCTGGATTTTCTCGGCGTTGATGACAATCACATTGTCGCCCATATCCATGTGCGGTGTGAAGGAAGGCTTGTGCTTGCCGCGCAAGCGCATGGCGATGATCGAGGCAAGACGACCAAGAACAACGCCTTCGGCGTCGATCAGGATCCATTTCTTGTCGATATCCGCCGGAGTTGCGGTAAAGGTTTTCATATTACACCAAAGTTTTGGGGTGGCACGCGGCCACGGGTCATTCGATTGGGGCGTTATATCGTTGATTGCAACGCAGTCAACAACAGTTCATCCAATAAAATGGCGTAATTTCAATGCTTTGCAAAATAGGTATCTATTTACCCCACACAGGGCTCGGCATTCCTACGACTTTGGCGGGATCGCATAGGTCATTGTCGCCCGCGCCACCGGATCAGGCTGGCCTTCGCTATAAACCATCGCGTCCCCCACAGCCAGAAGCCGTCCCAGTTTGAGCAGGCGCACCCGACAGATCAGATCCGTCCCCGCTGCCGGTTTGCGCATGAAATCCATTGAACAACCGGTTGTCACAGCCAAGGCCACCGGCCCGATCCGCGACAACACCGCAAGATAGACCCCGACATCGGCCATCATGAACATGGTGGGCCCCGAAACCGTCCCGCCGGGGCGCAGATGGTGATCCTTGACTTTGAGTTTGACCACCAGCCCATCTTCCGTGACCTCTTGCACGGCAATCTCGTCCTTCACCTGCGGGAAAGTCTCTTCCAGAAAGGTTTCCAGAGCGGACATATCCATCTTAAGTTCCATATCGACCTCGGCTGGTTTAGTGTTGACGCCAAGCAACACGGAAAGAGACCAGATGACAATCCTGCACCGCACCGACGGCAACCATATTGCGACGCTGACCATGGACGCGCCCGAACGGTTGAACGCGCTTTCGGATGAAATGCTTGCGGCGCTGCAAGCGGCCTTTGACGATATCCGTGACGACAGCGATCTGCGCGCGGTGATCCTGCGTGGCACTGGCAAGGCGTTCTGTGCGGGCCATGACCTCAAACAGATGCAGGCCGGACGCCAGGCCGAGGATGGGGGTGCCGCCTATTTCGCCGATCTGTTTGATCGCTGTGCCACGATGATGCAGACAATTCAGGCCCTGCCCCAACCTGTGATCGCACAGGTGCACGGCATCGCCACTGCCGCAGGCTGCCAGCTGGTGGCGACCTGCGATATGGCCATTGCCGCCGATGAAACACGATTTGGCGTGAATGGCGTGAATATCGGACTGTTCTGTTCGACACCGATGGTCGCGCTGACGCGCAACATCCACCGCAAGGCCGCCTTCGAGATGCTGATCACAGGCCGTTTCATCAACACCCGCGAGGCGCAGGAGCTTGGCCTGATCAACCGCGCCGTTGCAGCCGAAGCCCTTGACGCGGAAGCACGCGCGCTTGCGCAAACTGTCGCGGCCAAGCTGCCGGTTGCGGTCAAAACCGGCAAACAGGCGTTTTACAATCAGGCACAGATGACCACGGCAGAGGCCTATGCCTATGCGGGCAAAATCATGGTGGACAACATGCTTGATACGATGACCGACGAAGGCATCAACGCTTTTCTGGAAAAGCGCACACCCAACTGGGGTTAAAGCCCGTAGATCCCCGCGAATTTCGCCTCAAGGTAATCCAGCAACGGCCCCTCTGAGGGGCGTTCGCCAGTGGCATGCGCAATCGTCTCGACCGGTGTGCGCAGGCCGCCGAATTGCTGGACGTTCTCGCGCAGCCAGCCAGTGGCCTTTGACGTGTCGCCACGGGCCAGATCGTCATCCAGATCAGGCACAGCCTTGCGCATCGCCGCATTCAGACAACCTGCATAGACATTGCCCAGCGTGTAGGTCGGGAAATACCCGAACAGCCCTTCGGACCAGTGCACATCCTGCAAAACGCCGTTCGATGGCTTGTCGACGGCATAGCCGAAATCAGCCGCAAAGCGGTCGTTCCAAGCAGCCTCAAGATCATCCACGGTCAAATCACCCGACATCAGCGCCCGCTCCAGATCAAAGCGCAGCAGCACATGCAGGTTATACTGCACCTCATCGGCTTCCGTCCGGATGAACCCGTCACTGACGCGGTTCACCGTGGCATAGAACGCCTCTTCGTCGGCGATGCCAAAATCGCCAAAGGCATCGCGCATCTGCCCGTAAAGCCAGCCTGTGAACGGACGGCTGCGGGCAAGCTGGTTCTCATAAATCCGGCTTTGGCTTTCATGCACGCCCATCGACACGCCCTGCCCGACAGGGGTCAGCAGATGCGCCGCGTCGATCCCCTGTTCATAGGCGGCATGGCCGACCTCATGAATGGTGGAATAAAAGCAGTTGAACGGGTCGCGCGCATTGGTGCGCGTGGTGATCCGCACATCCAGCCCTGAACCGGAGGAAAACGGATGCACAGCCTTGTCGATGCGCCCGTTCTGCAGACTGTAGCCAAAGGCCAGTGCCAGCTTTTGTGACAGCGCCAGTTGCGCTTCCTCATCGAAATCACGTGACAGGGCCGCAGGCGCAGGCCGGTCAAGGATCGCGCCGCGCAGTGCCACCAGACGCGGACGCAAGGCCGCGAACATCGCAGCAAGGCTTTCCCCCGTCGCACCGGGTTCATAGTCATCCAAAAGCGCGTCATAGGGGTCTGCATTGCCTGCCACGGCCTGCGCTTCTTCAATGCGCAGTGCGACCACCTGTTTCAGGATCGGCAGATAGGCTGCAACGTCCTCGTCCACGCGGGCCTGCGCCCAGATGCGGTGCGCCAGCGACGTGGTGCGCGCCAGCTCCGCGGCCAGACGCGCGGGCACCTTGGCCGTGCGCTCATAACTGCGCCTGATGTGGCGCAAGTTCGCTGCCGCCACATCGTCAGCCGCATGGGCCTTTTCCAGCCATTCACCCACCTGCGGGGCAATCCGGCGGGCATGCAGGATATTGGCCATCGCGGCATGTTCTTCGGCGCGCTGCGGCGTGGCACCGTCCGGCATCATGGTTTCCTGATCCCACCCAAGACGACCGGCGACTTGCCCCAAAGCCTCTGTATCGCGCTGGAAGGCCATCAATTCATCATACGCGGTCATAGCTCAGGTCCCCCGAACGGATTGTGCAAGCGGGTATTGCGCCAGAAAACGTCCGCGCAGGATCAGCGCCCACAGGATCACCGCACCCAGTTGATGCACGATAGCGAGCTGTACAGGCGCCGAATAGATCACGGTGACGATGCCCAGCACCATCTGCAACAGCATGACCGCCATGATCGCATTAAAGGCAAAACGGGTCTGTGCGTTGGCCGACCGCCGCGCCCGTGTCCAGACAAAGACCCCATAGGCAAACAGGAAATACCCCGCCATACGGTGCATGAACTGCACCAGACCCGCATCTTCAAAGAAATTGCGCCAGAGCGGTTGCAGCCCGAAAGGCTCGGGCGGCAGGAAGCCACCCGCCATCAGGGGCCAATCGGGATAGGCGCGCCCTGCGTCAATACCGGCGACCAGGGCACCCAGAATGATCTGCACAAAGGCAAAGCCCACAAGGATCGACGTCCAGCGAGCCAGACGCAGATCACCGCCGCGCCGCGCCTGCAACAGATCGGCCTGACTGCGGCCCAGCAAATAGATATACCACGCGATAAAGCCGAAGATCACAAAGGCAAGACCCAAATGGGTCGCCAGCCGGTAAGAGGCGACATCCAACATGCCCTCTTCCAGCCCCGATGACACCATCCACCAGCCAATCGCGCCTTGCAGGCCGCCTAATCCGCCGACGAACAACAACCGCCCTGTCCAGCCGCTGGGCATTTTTCGCGCGGCGGCGAAATACACAAAGCCCACGGCCCAGACGAGGCCGATAAACCGACCAAGCTGCCGGTGCCCCCATTCCCACCAATAGATGACTTTGAACGCGGCCATGCTCATGCCCTTGTTCTGCAACTGGTATTCGGGGATCGCGCGGTATTTGTCGAATTCTTCCTGCCAAGCGGCCTCTGATGTGGGCGGCATCGCACCTCTCACAGGGGCCCATTCAGTGATCGACAGCCCGCTGTCG
>JBFEQR010000195.1:0-5206 GCA_041549425.1 Yoonia sp.
ACAAAGGTTGTCGCGCCCCGACACACAGGCCCGACAGGTGCCACAGGTAACCAACGGATTGATCGTCACCCGCTTGCCATCCCAAGCGCCGCCGACAACCGTGCCTGCGGCCTCATGCCCAAGGATCAGCGGCGCGGGGCGACGCTCGTCATGGCCCAGATAGGCATGCATGTCAGAGCCACAGATGCCCGACGCCTCGATCCGGATCAGGCTTTGCCCCTCATCGGCCACAGGATCAGGCATATCGCGATAGACCAACGTTTCCACATCGTCGTAAACAAGTGCTTTCATTTCGCCGTGAACCCCCCGTCCACCATCAGAACCTGCCCCGTCACATAGGAAGACGCATCAGAAGCCAAAAACAGCAACGGACCGTCAAGATCCGACAAATCCCCGTTGCGGCCGACACAGGTTTGCGCCGCGTTGCGCGCAGCACGCTCGGGGTCGGCGAAAACCGGACCCGTCAGCTCGGTCGGAAAGAAACCGGGCCCGATCGCGTTGGCGGTGATGCCGTCTTTCGACCATGCTTCGGCCATGGCGCGGGTCAATTGGGCGATGCCTGCCTTGGACGCGCCATAGCTGACACCGCCGGGAAACGCCCGTGTCGTCTGCAACGAGGCAAAGTTCACAATCCGGCCCCAACCGCGCTGTTTCATCGCAGGCACAAAGGCCTGACTAAGAAAGAATGGCGCGGCCAGATTAAGGTTCATGGTTACATCCCAGCCCGCATCCGTGACCTCATCCGCTGTCTCGCGGGTGTTGATGCCCGCGGCATGCACCACGATATCGGGCACGCCAAAGGCAGCAGAGATCTTCTCGGCGGTCTCACGGATCCGGTCGCGTTGCGACAGATCAGCGGCAACAACAGCTGCATGCGAACCTGTGTCCTGCGCCCATGTCTCTAACGCTTCGGCGCGGCGGGCCACGCCCACCACCTTTGCGCCAGCGGCGGCCAGAACCGTCGCTGCGCGCTGACCAAGTCCCGCGCTTGCGCCAGTGACGCAAGCAACGCGACCTGTCAGATCGAAAAGGCCGGCAGGGTTACTCATCGGGGGTCAGATCGAAGTTCTCGCCAGGGAAGTATTTGGCAAGGCGCACATCAGCCGCACGGGCGTGACCTTCCATGCCTTCCAGACGGGAAATCCGCGCTGTCGCCTCGGCCACACGCTTGGACCCTTCGCGCGTTGCCTGTTGCCATGTGACGATCTTCATGTACTTGTGCACCGACAAACCGCCCGTATAGGACGCCGCACCGGAGGTGGGCAGCACGTGGTTCGTACCCGACGCCTTGTCACCGTAAGACACAGTTGTCTCTTCGCCAAGGAACAGCGAGCCATAGCAGCTTAGGCGGTCCAGCCACCAAGGCAGGTCTTCGGCCTGCACTGTCAGGTGCTCTGGCGCGTATTCGTCCGAACAGGCCGCCATGTCTTCGCGGTCTGCACAAACGATCACCTCGGCATAGTCGCGCCATGCGGCGGCAGCGTTGTCGCGGTTCACTTCCGGCAGATCGGCAATCAGATCAGGCACGCGGTTCATCACGTCCTCGGCCAAAGCACGGTCATCCGTGACCAGCCAGACGGGAGAGTTATAGCCATGCTCTGCCTGACTGACCAAATCCGTCGCGACGATATGCGGATCGGCTGTTTTGTCGGCAAGGATCAGGCTGTCGGTTGGGCCAGCGATCATGTCGATACCGACACGGCCGAACAGGATACGCTTGGCTTCGGCCACAAACTGGTTGCCGGGGCCGACAAGGATGTTTGCCTTGGGCAGACCGAACAGACCAAAGGTCATCGCGGCAACACCCTGCACACCGCCCATCGCCATGATCGTATCGGCACCACAGATATGGGCCGCATAAATGATCGCAGGTGCGACACCCACTTCCGGACGGGGCGGGGACGCAACGGCGATGTGGTTACAGCCCGCAACCTTGGCGGTTGTCACAGTCATGATCGCCGAAGCAATGTGGCTGTAACGACCACCCGGAACATAGCAACCCGCTGCATCCACGGGGATCGCCTTTTGCCCTGCAATCAGACCAGGCACGATTTCATATTCGATATTGCTGACAGTAGCTTTTTGCGCTTCGGCAAAGCGGCGCACGTTGTCGTGGGCGAACTGGATGTCTTCTTTCAGCTTTTGCGGCACCAATGCGGTCGCAGCTTCGATTTCTTCGGCGGTCAGGATGACATTGCCATCGTATTTGTCGAACTTTGCCGCATATTCCATCGCTTTGGCGTCGCCGCCTGCTTCGATGTCGTCAAGGATGCCTTTGACAAGGTCATGGACATCAGATGCGCCGGACTGCGCGGTGAGCGTCGCTTTTTTGAGATATTCGCGTGACATGGATATTAGCCCTATCTGTGGATGTCAGGAAGAAGTGAGGTCGAATGCGTCGACGCGGCAGGACGTCGGGACGGGATTGTCTGGATTTCAATCAATCGCCTTCCCCCTGCCGCAAAAATGGCACCAAGAGCGTTGGTTCTGAATAGCGGCATAGCGCGACCCCCCTCCCAGTCGTGATCCGATTCGTAGCGATCTTACGCCCGAAGCGGCCCCAAATGCAAGCGCTTACATTTCTTGCATCAACTTTCAGAATGTATCAGTCTGACTGAAAGGACGTGTCGTCCCCAACCCACCGAAACGGAGCCGTCATGCCTGCGCAACGCCCGATCCCGACACTTCAGGACGTCGCAGCACGGTCAGGCGTATCGACGGCGACGGTATCGCGCGCGATCAATTTCCCCGATCAGGTGGCGCCGCGCACCCGTGAACGGGTCAAAGCCGCAATATCAGAGTTGGGATATTCCCCCAACTTCGGCGCGCGCGCCATGGCTGCGCGGCGCACGAACACCATCGGCGCTATAATTCCGACAATGGAAAACGCGATCTTTGCGCGCGGCCTGCAAGCCTTTCAGGACGAACTGCGCCAGCACGGGCTGACGATGCTTGTCGCCAGCACCGCCTATCAGCCCGCCTCGGAGGAAGAGCAAATCAGATCACTGGTCGCGCGCGGCGCCGAAGCGCTCTTGCTGATCGGATATCACCGCGACCCCGAGATTTACCGCTTTCTCGAGGCACAGGGCGTGCCCGTGATATTGACGTGGGCCTTTGATGCGGCCTCGCCGCTGGCCTCGGTCGGGTTTGACAACGCGGCCGCCATGCAAGAGATGACGGCAAAGGTCATTGAAATGGGGCACCGTGATCTTGCGATGATTTCGGCCAACACCGCGCTGAATGACCGTGCCAAAGCGCGCCACGACGGTGTGCTGGCCGCCATGCAGGATGCCGGCCTGTCTGCCCGAGACCTGATTTTCATCGAAACCGAATACGGTATCGAAGAAGGGGCCCGCGCATTCGAACAGGTGATGGCGGCGGACCCGCGGCCAACTGCCGTTTTGTGCGGCAACGACGTGCTTGCGGTCGGTGCCCTGCGCCGTGCGCGCGACATGGGGATCAGAGTGCCCGAAGATGTCTCGATCACCGGTTTCGACGATATCGAACTGGCAAAGGTGGTTTATCCGGCCCTGACGACCGTGCATGTGCCGCACCGCGAAATGGGCCGCCTTGCCGCCAAGGCGCTCGTCAATTGTCTTGATACCGGCAAACCGATGGAAAAAGTGCGGCTTGAGACAAAGTCGGTCTACCGCGGCACACTTGCCCCGCGCTAGCGCAGCGTCAGATTGCCAATCGCGGCCCGAATGACGCTATCAGTGTCATCGCTGTCACCCGATACGGCCAACCCCACCAAAGCCCCCTTTTCACCGCCAAAAGCACGGGCGTAATCTGCCGCAAGATCAACGGTTTCAGTATGGGTTCCGGTGCCCGCCTGCCGCAGCGCGATGGTGACGCCCTGCCCTTGCGGCCCGTAAGGTGACGGGATCACCTGACCGCGGCTGTGGTTGCCGCCCCATGCATATTGCACAATGCGCACATCGTCATTGCCCAGCAAACTGCGGATATTCGCCCCCTCAAGACCCGGTGCCAGCGTCTCTGGCACAAACACGAAATAAAGCGAGATATTGCGATCATCCCCACCCTTGAGGCTCAGGTCTGTGGCAGGCACGGATTGCTCCACGGTCCAACGCCATGTTGCCCCCTGCGAGTTCCATTTGGCGCGGTCAACACGGGTCCACGCGATGGAAACCGCCCCTTCCGACACCAGCCCCAGGTTTTGCCCGAACCGGTAATCGTTCGAACTGAACAGCGACAGGCGCTGTTCCTGCCAGCCATCGGCAAAACTGACGGGTCCGGCAAAACCGGCGGTGGCAAACGTCAGGGCAAAAGCGATCGAAAGCAGGCATCGCATCGGCGTGGTCCTTTATCTGGTCGCCCCAGACCTATCGCAATGCGGCCCGCAGAACATCGTGCAGACGCGTTTTTCACGCAATCGTTAGCGATGGTTACTGCTGGATACTTTGCAGGTATTCCGTCAGAACCAGCAGCTTGGTTGGCACCGGCGTGCCCAGACCTTCGTTCTCCACGATGATGGTCTCGCCCAGATCACCTGCACCGAACTCCGGCATGGCCGTGCTGAAATGCGCGCCGCGATCAAGCCCGTCGATCGTGCTCATCACCTGATCCGTCGGGAACACACCGCCGTTGCGCGTGGCAATCGTCGTCAGATCAGGCGGGGCTGTGGCCAGCCCGCGCGCGGCAGGGCCGTTGCCCGTACCATCCGCACCGTGGCAGCTGGCACAGTTTTCCATATAGGCCGTCGGCCCGTCGATGGGTTCTTCAACACATGCCGCAAGGCCAAGGGCCGCAAGGATGATCATATAACGCATGGTACCAAGCCTCCTGTTTTCCCTCAGCCTAGCAAGTGTTCGCACGCAGGGCTATGGCCGAGTTCAGCCAGCCAGCTTTTGCACCAGTTCCCACAGGGCGTCCGGCACATCGACCTCGGTCATTTCCTGCCGGTCGGCACCGGGGATGCGCGCGCCCTCTTGCGCGGCAACAGCCTCTGCCACGCGGGCAAAGCGATCCGCGAACCCGCTGTGATAGGTACCCGGGTCCATCAGAATATAGAACTGGCCCAGATCATGCGGCTTGTCTTCTGCCACCTTCAGCCCCGCCACATCCAGCGAATTGACCGATCCTGTCATGCCTGCCGCCAGCAATTCGGCCATCAGGCCAAAGCCCCAGCCCTTGTAACCACCTGCACTGACCAAAGCGCCTTTCAGCGCAGCCTCCGGGTCGGTTG
>JBFEQR010000196.1:0-5189 GCA_041549425.1 Yoonia sp.
ACCCCGCGTGCGGCAAGCGCCTGACCCAGTTCGATCAGTCCGGTTTTATCAGAAACAGAAAGCAGTGCGCGGCGCAGTGGTGCAAGGTCGGTCATGTGGGTCCCCAAAAAAGCCTAGTCAAAGGTGCCCATCAGGTCGGCCTGCACCAGATCACGCACGGCATCGGGCGTATCTTGCGCTTTGGCCAAGGACCAACGGACGCGTGTCGCATAGGCCATTGTGCTGCCGGATAAAACCACCTGTTGGGTCGGACGGGGCTTTAATCGTCCATTTTGCAGATAAACTGACGCCGAAAGGCTCAGTTTCGCCTGCCCGTCGTGCCGGAACACCCAGACTTCGCCCGATTTCAGGCGCATCGCGACAGCAGAGCCGCCCCTGTCCAAAGTGGCCTCCACGTCGGGGTGCAGGTGGAAACGTACCGCATAACGCACCCCGATCACGCCCACATTTGCCAGCGCCTTGTCAAAGGTTGCATTGTCGGATGCATCCAGTGTGGTCAAAAGGTCCTCACCATCAACCGAGCGCCCGTCGACCGAGGCCTGTAATATGCGTGCGTGGGTTAATCCGTGCGATGCCTGATATCCGTTGTGCGACAGCTCCAGCTGGCGGCCATTGCCCCCTTCGACAAAGTTGCACTGTACATATGAAGGGACCACCGTCAGCAATTCATCACCATGCCACACGCGCGGGGCAAGATGCGAAGAGGAAACGCCTTCGATCATCATCGTGGAATGGCTGGGGGTGGCACGGCTGGCGCGCCGCCATTGCGCACCAAACAGCGCGCCGGAGCCGCAGTTCACAATCAACGGCCTGCGCCCCGACGTGACCTCGAACGCCAGCGTGCTGGCATGTGCGTCGGCAGAGGCCGCGCCAGTGGGTGGCGCTGCGGCATCAGCGATCAGCGTCGTACGCCCGCCGGACAGCCGCGCAAATCCCATATGCAACCCCTTGTCAGGGGCACCGCGCACGCCGGAGGCGGCAAGGGCTTCGTCCAAGCGCCCCGCGATCCCGCTGCCTCCGCCGTGAAACCGTGCGAGGCCGCCGTCCGCATGACGCAGCGCGCGCAATGTCGGTGCGATCCGCAGGATGGCGTCCTTGACGGCTGTCGGCGTATCGTGTCCGGCTTCGCGCAAGGCCTGAGTGGCCCAGTTTAACAGGCTCAGAATTTCCAGCAGTTCTTCGGGGTTGCGCGTTTCGATAGCACCGCTCTGGTCGATCTGATTTTCGCAATCCAGCGCCAGCGCGGTGACGGCAGCGGTGATGTGATGTTCCATCCCTTCAAGCGACAATCCTGCGTAGATGGTCCCTGTCAGCGCCTCGAACCGGCGCAATCCCGGGGTGGCGGCGCGCCAGCGGTTTGACAGGAACAGTGTCTGCCGCGCGAGGCTTTGAAAGAACTTTTGCGACTGGGTTTTGTCCTGCCCGCGCAGCAGGAAAAACCCGTGGTTGATCCAGCGAATAACGCGTCGGCCTGTGATGCCGGGGGTCCAGCCGTCATGACGCCCGTCGCCATACCGTGCAATCCATTCAAAGACCCAGGCTTGCGCTTTTTCGCGGGCGCGGTCGTCGCCGACGGCTGCAAGATCATCCAGCCAAGCGCAGCCGTGGATTTCGTCCATGACATCAGGGTTACGGCGCGCGACATCCCAGATCGACAGGTCCTTGCCTTCCACCAGAAGCCCCGAAAACAAGAAATTGCCCGCAGTCAGCTGCCGACCACGGGCAACGACGCCAATCGTGCGCGGTTCGGGGGCAGAGACAAACGCCGTCGCCACACTGGCACGCGCGGCACGGCGCGCATGAAACCGGTGCATAAAACGGATACGGCGCTGCCGCCATGAGTTCGGTTGGGCCAAGTCCTGCAGCCTTGCTAATCACTTGTTACGAAACGCGGGTTCAGCGAACCATAGCAACAAGATCACGCGTAAGTCACGCAGGCTTTCGCAGGACCGCCATATAGAAACCGTCCATGCCGCCAAGGTCCGGCCAATAGTCCGGCCGCAGACGCAACCCGCCTTCGGGCGTGACCCATGCAGGGTCGATTCCCGCCAGTTCCGGCGTCTCGATCGTCAGGCCCTCATGTCGGGCAAGGGCCTCTTCGGCCTGTACTTCGCCCTCGTCGGGCAGCAGGGAACAGGTGCAGAAAACAAGCCGACCCTCCGGCTTGAGCAAGCCAAGCGCGTGGTCGATCATCGTTTCCTGCTGGTCGATCAGGGCACCGAATTCGGACCCGTCCTTTGCATAGGGCAGATCGGGATGCCGCCGGATCGTTCCCGTGGCCGAACAGGGTGCATCCAGCAAGATGACATCAAAACCGCCTTCATTGAAATCAAATGCATCGCTGACGACGGTGCTGGCCTGCAGCCCCACACGTGTCAGGTTCTCAACCACCCGCGCCATACGCTTTTCCGACAAATCAACGGCTGTAACGTCGGCGCCCAAAGCGGCCAGTTGCATGGCCTTGCCCCCGGGCGCTGCACACAGGTCAAGCGCGCGTAGGCCTTCTACATCGCCCAAAAGCTTGACCGGAATGGCCGCCGCTGCGTCCTGCACCCACCAGTCACCCGTGTCATACCCTTTGAGCGTGGACACCTGACCAGCATCCGCCACGCGCACGGAGCCGGTGGGCAAAACGGTCCCACCCACAGCAGCAGCAACAGCTTCGGGATCGGCCTTTGCGGTCAGATCAAGCGGTGCGCCAGCAAAATGCGCGGCTTCGATCGCGGCTACGGCCTCGCGGCCCCAAGCGGCCACCAAAGGCTGGCGCAACCAACCCGGCGTCAGCGGGATTGCGCGTTTGTCCCAGCCAGCAGGCCCTTCGTCGGCGATCTTGCGCAGAACGGCATTGGTCAGCCCCTTCATGGCTTGGGTGCGCTTGTTGCGGGCGACGATCTCGACGTAGGCGTTCACAACGCCATGGGCCGCTTCGCCGCTGCACAACTCGATCACGCCAAGGCGCAGGGCATTCATCACATGGGCTGGCGGCGTCTTTTTCAGGTAGGGTTTCAACATGCGGTCGGCGCGGTCCAACCCGCGCAGGGCCTGCGTGGCAAGGCGCTGGGCGCGGGCGCGGTCGTCGTTGCCCAATCGCGCCAATGCGCCGCCAGCGACCAATTCCGCCATCAGGCGTCCGTCTTCGGTGATTTGCATCAACAAGTGGTGCGCGGTGCGGCGGGCGGGCAGGCCAGTCTGGTTCATCTATGTCTCACTTGAAGCTGGATGGGCGCGAGGTATATCAAACACAGGCCCGCGACAAGGAGACGAGACCGTGACCGAAGACGCCAAAGACTTGCCCCCTGCGGCCCTGCGCGCGCTTGCAGAGGCGGAAGAACGCCGCAAAGCCGCAGCAGACAAGACGCTGCCACCCGAACTGGGCGGGCGTGACGGGCCAGAGCCTGTGCGCTATGGCGATTGGGAAAAGAAGGGTCTGGCAATCGACTTCTGAACCAATGGTTCACAGATCGCCCTTACCTTCACAGGGCGAATCGTCCATGAATATGGCCGTAGTGGCAATCTGGGGGTTGGCCGCTTTTGTGAAAGGGACATTACTTGCTCGCCCAACGTTGTTTTGCATTTCTCGCCTGTATGGCGCTGGCCAGCTGCGGCCTGCCACGCGGCGCCGGTTTCGAAGCCGAGGTTCTGTCGGCCTCCAACGCCAATACCGCCGCACCGGGCGAAGATCCGGTCTATGATTTTGCAGTCTACGAGGTGAGCCGCGAAACCCTGCCGGTTCTTGCGTCATGGCCCACCACAGGTGCAGACGCCCTGCAGTGGATCACAGCCCGCGAACAGCCCGCCAGCCTGATGATTTCCGAGGGCGACAAGCTGCAACTGACGATCTGGGATGCCGAGGAAAATTCCATCTTCGGGGCGGGTGGTGTCACGGCCCTGCAACCGACCGAAGTGAACGCGGCAGGCCGCATCTTTGTCCCGTTCATCGGCGAATTGCGTGTCACCGGCATGTCCCCCACCACCGCCCGCCAGCGCATCGAAGAGGAATTGGTGCGCACCGTGCCCTCTGCACAGGTGCAACTCGTTGTGGAACCGGGGCGGGGTAATACCGTCAATCTGGCGTCTGGCGTCGGCGCGCCGGGGCTTTATCCTTTGGCCAATCGCAACGTCAAAATTCTGGAGATCTTTTCGCAAGCGGGTGGGCCCGATCCGTCGCTTGTTGCGCCGCAGGTGCGGCTTGTCCGCGATGGCAAGACCTATGGCATCACGTTCGCCGTCTTCTCGAAGAACCGCGTTTGAACGCGCCCCTGCGCGGCGGTGATCGCATCTATGTCGTCGGGGATGAGCGCAAGTTCATCACGCTTGGTGCAACGGGGTCACAGTCGATTTTCGACTTTCCGGAATCAGAGTTTTCCGCCCTCGAAGCGCTTGCCATGATTGGTGGCGTCAATGCGGGAAGCGGCAACCCCGAAAGTGTGCTGATCATGCGCGAGTATGACGCCAGCGCCGTGCGTGACGGGGTGGCGGGACCGCCCAAGGAACGTGTTGTCTTTACCATTGACCTGACCAGCGCCGATGGCGTGTTTTCCGCCGGACGGTTGATGCTGGAAGACGGCGATCTGATCTATGGCACCGAAAGTGCGCTTGGGCCTGCGTTGACGGTCCTGAACCTTGGGACATCGTTGCGGTCGCGGTTCAACTAGAACAACGTGATATCGTCCGCCAGTTGCGCCAGATCTGTGATGCCCTCAATCCGCAGGGTGTCGCCGCTCTCGAAGCTGATGAGCGCGCCGGTTTCATCGACGCTGCCGTAGAAGAGCAAAAGATCGGCGGCAGAGGTTAGACCGGTCCAGAGCCGTGCATCCAGCAAAATCTGGTCCTGCCCCGTCACGTGATCGGCAATCAGGTCATCACCTGCATTGAAAACAAACGTATCAGCGCCAGCGCCGCCGATCAGAATATCATCCCCGAAACCCCCTTCGAGCAGGTCGTCGCTTGACCCGCCTTGCAGCAGGTCCTGCCCGTCGCCCCCGAACAGACTGTCATTGCCTGCCCCGCCCATAAGCGCATCTGCGCCGGCCTCGCCCAGCAGGGTATCGTCGCCTGCGCGCCCGAACAGGATATCGTCGCCGTCGCTGCCGTTTGCGCGATCATCGCCGCCGCCTGCGGTGATCAGATCAAACCCGCCGCCGCCAGCGATGATGTCCGCCTGCGCCTGCCCGTGCAGGTCCAAGCCG
>JBFEQR010000197.1:0-5189 GCA_041549425.1 Yoonia sp.
ATCAAGCGGCAGGTGGTTATCCTCAAGAACCAGTATGTTTTCGATACCGATCACGTCGCTCTTGGTTTTATAGCCGATCACATCTTCGACGTTCATGTCGCGGTGCCGCGCCATCAGCATCGTCTCTTCTGACGAAAAGTTCGTCAGACCGCGTGCGACCTCTGCGCCATCCTCGTCGTAGACGTGCAGCACATCGCCTTTGACAAAATCGCCCTGAATCGAAAGCACGTCATTCCGTCCGATGCCGCACTCACCCGCAACCATTGCAGCCGCAACGGCATTCGGCACGACCAAAGTTCCCGACACCTGCAACCTGTTGCTGAGCCAGACCATCAAAGGCGACGCGGTCTTGCCCGTGACAAGGCAGCGGGTAAAGCGGCGTTCGTTTTGCAGGACAGAAGAAATCGGGCGTTCGATGATGCCCTCGGCGATGATTGTTTCAACGCCCGCATTCTGGGCCATGTTTGCCGCTTGCATCTTGGTTAGCATCCCGCCGCTACCAAGGGCGCTGATGGCAGTGGTCGAGTCCAGATGTTCGCTGACGTCCTCGATTTCCGCGATAAACTGCGCGCCCGGTTCTGAGGGATTGCGGTCGAACAACCCTTCGACGCAGGTCAGAATAATCAGGTGATCTGCATCAATCATCTGGGCCACTTTGGCAGACAGCCGGTCATTGTCGCCCACGCGCAAGTCGCGTGTCGCCACAGAGTCGTTCTCGTTGATGATGGGCAGGATGTCGTTTTCGAACAATCGCAACATGGTGTTCTTGATGTTCAAAAACCGGCGTCTTTCTTCCATATCATCGACGGTTACAAGCATCTGGGCGACGTCCATATTATGCTCTGACGCGATCTGGCGATAGGCGTTCATTAAAAGCGGCTGACCACAGGCGGCAGCCGCCTGCTTGTCCAGAATGCCCGCGTCTTCGGGGCGCTTGCCGACCATATTCAGGCCCAAAGCAACCGACCCCGAAGAGGTCAGAATGACGTCGTGCCCGTCTTTTTTCAGTTGCGCCAGATCGCTGAGAAGGCCGTTGATAAAGGCGTATCGCAAGGTCAGGTTTTCGTCATTTGCCAGCAGGCTTGATCCGATTTTGACGACGATCTTTTTCTTCTTTGGCATGAATGCCTCCGGTAATTTATTGTTTTTATTGAAGGAAAAGTAATCGGTTTGCGTCGTGCGACGCAGCCCTGTAGCACTGCCCATTCAATGATTCGCCAACGTATAACATGTACCGGACCCCTGAACGCAAACAGGTCGCCGTTCACAGCCGCCAAGCGGCAGGCCAATACGGCTCCGGCGATTGACCACCAATGACCGGACCGGCGGGCGTCGCAATGCTGCATTGCAGCAACGATGCGGCGCGCCCTGTTCGACGGCTAGAAGGAGACGATAATGAACATACTTTTGATCGGCTGCGGCAAGATGGGCGGCGCGATGTTGCGTCAGTGGACCAACCAAGGTGCGCACCACTTTACGGTCGCCGACCCTGCCGCGAACGACTTGCCAGATGGCGTGACCCATGTGTCAAAAGCGACAGATTTGCAGCCCCGGACATTCGACGTGGTTTTGATTGCCATCAAACCGCAGATGATCGCCGATGTGCTGCCGGACTATGCGCACGCACTCAAGGACGGGGGCGTTTTTGTCTCGATCGCCGCGGGTGCAAGCGTGGCGTCTATCGCAAAGGTCGTGGGCGATGCGGCCATCGTGCGGGTTATGCCGAATATGGCCGCCCTCGTGGGGATGGGCGTGTCGGGGCTTTATGCCAACGACCGCTGCACGCCGCAGCAAAGGCGTGATATCATTGCGCTGATCGACCAGACCGGCACCTGCATCGCTGTGGACAGCGAAGACCAGATCGACCGCCTGACCGCCGTCAGTGGCAGCGGGCCGGGCTATATCTTCGAAATGCTGCGCAGCTACGTGACAGCGGCCGAGGCGCTTGGCTTTGACCACCCCACCGCCAGCAAACTGGTGTTCGATACCGTCAGCGGCACAGTCGAAGCCGCGCGGCAGTCCGAACTGTCGCTTGAGGACTTGCGCAATTCCGTAACCAGCAAGAACGGCACAACACAGGCTGGACTGGCAGAGCTGATGCGCGGCGGAGAACTGGACAACCTGTTCCACAGCACGCTGCAAGCCGCCTACGCCCGCGCCGGTGAACTGAAATAACGATGCCGCGGTTTGACCACTGCAGAAAGGATACACAATGCATGACATGAACACCGACCCAGCGGGGTCTGACGTCGCAACAATCGTGGCCAATCTTGGCCGCCGCGCCAAGGCCGCAGCGCAGAAACTGTCGATGGCCACAACCGGTCAACGCAATCTGGCCCTGACCGAAGCGGCCAAAGCGCTGCGCGCCAAATGCGCCGATATTCTGGCAGCAAATGCCAAGGATACCGAAAGCGTCAGCAACAGCGGCAAGGACGCGGCCTTCATCGACCGGCTGAAACTGACCGAAGACCGTGTGGCCGCAATGGCCGATGCACTGGACGCGATTGCAACGCAGGATGATCCCTTGGGCCGCACACTGGCAACATTCGACCGCCCCAACGGCCTGAAAATCGACCGCGTCAGCGTGCCGATCGGTGTGATCGCCATGATCTATGAATCGCGGCCCAATGTCGGTTCGGACGCGGGTGCGCTGTGCATCAAATCAGGCAATGCAGTCATCTTGAGGGGTGGTTCGGAAAGCCTGCACTCGTCTCGTGTGATCGTCGCCTGCCTTGCTGCGGGGCTTGCTGCGGCAGGCCTGCCCGAAGACGCCGTGCAGTTGGTCGACACGCGTGATCGCGAAGCGGTCAAGGCGCTGCTGCACAGTACGGACACTGTCGATCTGGTTATTCCGCGCGGTGGGCGCGGCCTTGTATCGTTGGTGCAACGAGAGGCGCGCGTGCCGACGCTGCTTCATCTGGATGGCAACAACCATACATATGTTCACGAAAGCGCCGACCTTGAAAAGGCAGTGGGTATCATCCGGAATGCAAAAATGCGCCGGACAGGCATCTGCGGGGCGACGGAATGCGTGGTGATCGATGCCACGATCGCGGATCAGTTGCTGCCCCGACTGGCGGCTGCCTTGAACGACTGCGAATTGCGCGGCGACGCTGCCGCGCGGCAGATTTTGCCCGACCTGACCGCCGCGACGGATGATGACTGGCACACGGAATACCTGAGCAATATCATGTCGGTAAAGGTGGTGGAGAATGCAGAAGCAGGCATCGCCTTTGTGCAGGCATATTCGTCAGGCCACACCGACGCCATCATCGCAGAGGACGCCACGGCAGCCAGACGTTTTATGGCAGCCATCGATTCAGCGGTTGTGATGCATAACGCCTCGACCCAGTTTTCCGATGGCGGCGAATTTGGAATGGGCGCTGAAATCGGCATTGCGACAGGCAAGATGCACGCACGCGGTCCCGTAGGTGCCGAACAACTGACCAGCTTCAAGTACTTCGTTTTCGGCAACGGACAACAGCGGGGCTGATGCACGCTTATCTGCTTTCACAAAGCCCCCAGACGCATTAGGCATGCCTATCGTCGTAAATCCGGGAAATATCATGGCGCAAAATGCCACCATCTACAAAGTCGAACTTTCAGTGACCGACATGGATCGTCACTATTACGAGACCCACAAGCTGACCGTCGCCAAACATCCTTCGGAGACGGACGAACGGTTGATGGTGCGCATTCTCGCTTTTGCGCTGAATGCACATGAGCAACTGGAATTGACCAAGGGCCTTTCCACGGATGATGAGCCCGACATCTGGCGCAAAAGCCTGAGTGGAGAGCTTGAATTGTGGGTGGCCCTTGGAAGGCCAAGCGAAAAGACTGTTCGTCAGTCCTGTGGCAAAGCGGGCGAAGTGATTGTCTATTGCTATGGCGGCAGCACAGCCGAAATCTGGTGGGACAAGATCAAGAACAGCACCACCCGTTTTGACAACCTGCAAGTCGTGAATTTGTCAGAGACAGACACCAGTGCGCTGGGAAAACTGGCAAGTCGCTCGATGAAATTGCAGGTCAATATTCAGGACGGCGATGTGATGGTCAGTGTCGATGACAGCATCGTTTACGTGACCCCTGTCAAATGGAAAACTGCCGCGCATTGACGGTAGCGCGGTCACCCATGAAAGTCGCAGCGGGTCAGGTTGGACGAATGGCAGCGGTCGGGGTCATGACACAGATGATCTACAAGGTCGTCTGGCACCCCTGCAGGCATCAATCCCTACAGGGGCAATTCAAATTGGCTTGGGCGGTTCCCGCCGATTGTCGCACTGCTCCATACGCAGGATGCAACCCCCGCCAGCGAAAGGCCATGCGCCTGCTCTAGGCCACTTCAGGCTCTGACCGAGCGTATACCCTCGATGACCCCATCACCGGATCGGTGCGGAATATCGCCGCGAATTCCGCATTCTGGCGGTCGTCTTTGCGGGACAGCGCCCAGTGGTCAACAGGCGCTTCCGTCGGTGCCGGTGCGCGCAGGGAACGATCTACAGCAGGCTCTGCCACCATCGCTGCTGCAGCCTGTTGCGCAGTTTCACCATTTGCGTGATTTGCAGCGTCCTCTTCCTGACGGCGGCGGTTGACCCGCGCCATGGCTTCGTCAATGTTGCTGACCGCGCAAAGTGCCAGTTGCCCCAGAACATGCGCAGAGGTCTGCGTACCAGCAAGGGCATAAAGGCACGGGATCAGATCATAAAGATCATCGGTTTCTTCGCCGTGGCGATCCGTCAGGATGATCGCACTCAGGTACGGGCTGCGCCGTTCGCCCGACAGCGCAATCGCATGGGTCAATTGCCCGTCAATCCGTTCGTCCATGACCAACAGGTCAATGGTATCCATACGGATCAGCGCATGGGCCACAGCAAGGGTTTCCACGCAAAGGATTTGAAATCCTTTGTCGATCAACGCCCGCGATGTGACATCGGCAGCAACGGCATCTTGGCGCAAGATAAGAGCTTTCATCGGATTCTCCTGATTGGTAAGCAGCTGTGGCGACCTTAGGGACACAGTTGTTAAATTTTGCTGAAAAGCCGCAAGAAATCTGCGATAGGCTTGGCCCCTGCCCCCGTTGCGCCTATAGAACAGTGACGAAACCAAAGGGCGATCCCAATGCGCACTGCAACGATCACACGCAAAACGGCCGAGACCGATATCACCGTCACCATCGATCTTGATGGCTC
>JBFEQR010000198.1:0-5186 GCA_041549425.1 Yoonia sp.
ACATCAAAGTCATTACAACCTCAGAGATAAAAATTTCCGTGCTGATTGATCGAAAATACCTGGAACTTGCCGTGCAAGCCCTGCATGATGCCTTTGAGTTGGAAAAAGCGGGCTAATCACGACATAGCCAGGCCCGCCATCTGCTAGGGGGCGTATGCCACACCGTTTGGAAAGCGAAAGTCGCAAGCTGCTGGGGCGGTTGCGCGAGGCATTGGCGGCTGACAGCGAAGGTCAGGCCCGCCTTGATGCTGTCGTGGGCCTGATCGCCGATTCGATGCAGACAGAGGTGTGTTCCATCTACCTGTTCCGCGATCCCGAAACGCTGGAACTTTGCGCCACCAAGGGCCTGCAGGCCGAAGCGGTCCACCAGACGCGGATGCGTCTGGGCGAGGGGCTTGTGGGGCGTACCGCCAAAAGCCGGACGGTGGTCAACACCGCCGATGCACCGGCGTCCAAAGGGTTCCGCTATATGCCGGAAACCGGCGAGGAACGTTTTTCCAGTTTCTGCGGTGTGCCGATCCAGCGTCTGGGAGAGGTGCTTGGCGTTCTGGTCGTGCAGTCCAAATCCGCGCGGGCCTACACTCCCGACGAAGTTTACGCGCTCGAGATCGTGGCGATGGTCATCGCCGAGATGACCGAGTTGGGGGCCTTTGTCGGCGAAGGCGCGGCCTTGTCCGCCCGCCACCAGCAAGCGGTCATGCTGCGGGGGACCGTGGCACAAGAGGGTGCAACAGAGGGGCGCGTCTATCTGCATGAACCCCGGGTTGTCGTCACCAATCCGATTTCGGACGATCCTGAAACCGAACGCGCCCGCCTTTCAGAGGCCATAAAGCAGTTGCGTAGCGGTGTTGATGACATGCTGGACAATGCGCATACGGTCGACAACGATCAGGCGCAGGTGCTTGAAGCCTACCGTATGTTTGCCAACTCAAGCAGTTGGTTGCGGCGCATGGAAGACGACGTCGACAGCGGCTTGTCCGCAGAGGCGGCGGTTGAGAAAGAACAGTCGCTGGCGCGTGCGCGCCTGTCGAAATCCAAAGACCCCTATCTGCGCGAACGGCTGTCCGATCTGGATGACCTGTCAAACCGCTTGCTGCGCATCCTGACAGGGCAGGGGGCAGATGCGCGTGCCGACATGCCTGAAAACCCTATTCTGGTGGCGCGTAACATCGGCCCCGGTGAACTGCTGGAGTATGGCAAGCAGATCAAAGGGATCGTTCTGGAAGAGGGCTCTGTCGGTAGTCACGCGACCATTGTCGCCCGTGCGTGGGCCATCCCGTTGATTATCAATGCAAAGGGGGTGACGCGTGAGGCATTGAACGGTGATCCGATCCTTGTGGACGGTGAACAGGGCATCGCCCATCTGCGCCCCGACGAGACTGTGCAATCGGCCTTCCGTGACAAACTGGCGATGCAGACGCGGGCGCAGGAACGCTATGCCTCGATCCGCGATTTGCCAGCGACAGCCAAATGCGGGACAACGATTTCATTGCAGATGAATGCCGGCCTGATCGCGGACCTGCCATCGCTTGCGGGGTCTGGCGCTGAAGGCGTGGGGCTGTTTCGCACAGAGCTGCAATTCCTGATCCGCAACCAGATGCCCCGCCGTGCCGAGCTTTCGGCGCTTTATTCGCGTGTCCTCAATGCGGCCGACGGCAAGCGCGTGGCCTTCCGCACGCTTGATATCGGCTCCGACAAAGTGCTGCCTTACATGAAGGCCAACGATGAGCCGAACCCTGCAATGGGATGGCGTGCCATTCGCGTGGGTCTGGACAAACCGGGTGTCTTGCGGATGCAGTTGCAGGCGCTTTTGCGGGCTGCAAACGGGCAACCGCTGGACGTGATGTTTCCGTTCATCACCCAGACCAGCGAATTCCGTGCCGCCCGCGCCGAGATGGACAAAGCCATCGCGCGCGAGACAAAATTGGGCCACCCTTTGCCGTCAAAGTTGAATGTGGGGGCCATGCTTGAGACACCGTCGCTGGCCTATGCGCCCGATACGTTTTTTGAAGAAGTCGATTTCATTTCGATCGGTGGCAACGACCTCAAACAGTTCTTCTTTGCCGCCGACCGCGAAAATGAACGGGTGCGCAAACGCTATGACACGCTGGATGTCAGCTTTCTCGCCTTCATCGAGCAGGTTGTAAATCGTTGCAACGCGGCAAACACGCCGGTGTCGTTTTGCGGCGAGGACGCAGGCCGCCCTGTCGAGGCGCTGTGCTTTGCCGCCTTGGGCTTGCGTACCTTGTCGATGCGTCCGGCGTCGATTGGGCCGGTCAAACACCTGCTGCGCCGTGTCTATCTGAACGAAGTAAAGGCTGTCATGGACGAGGCTATCGCAAGCGGAGAGTTGTCCGTGCGCCGTGCCGTTGCCGATTGGCTGGTCTATCAGGTCTGAGCGGCCAAAGCCTTGTGAAATGCTGCCGCAACGGCCTCATCGCCGTAAATCCGTGACAGTTTGCGCAGCCCGAAGTGCACATGCGCCATGGCCACGTAATAGTCCATAAAGGCATAGTTAGTTCCAGCACCCGCCGCCGCCCCGAGGATCGGCACCGCTTGTGTGGCCAGCTTTTGCGACAGCACGGCGGCGAAACGCGGGGCGACCCTGCTGATCAGCCCGTTCACGGCGGCACCGGACAGGCTGAGCCGCGCACCGATAAAGGCCGTGTCGATCCCGTCATCGCCTTGGCCCGGGCCACCCGCGCCAAAGACCGCAAGGCATTGCATCCGTGTGGCTTCTGCGTCGGGGTCTTCGCCGTGTTCTACAGCGACATGATGCACCGCGCGGAAAATCATCGTGGTGGCAACGGGCAATTCGGCGATGGCTGTGGGCAGGCCGCCAATGCCGCCAATGGCCCCTGACAGCGTGCCCATGATCCGGTGCAACCTGTCAGAGCCGATATTCCGTCCGATCCCCTGACGGGATTTGTGGGCGACGTCAAAGCTTTGGCGCAGGGCTGTGCGGGCCAGCGCGTTGACCTGTTCGCGCGCGCCTGCGGGCAGCATCTTCAACCCGTCTTCAACCTGTCCGCCAACAAAATTGATGGCCGACATCAGCACCCCGTTGGCCTTACGCTGACGCGCGGCCAGCCGTACGATTTCAGCGCGTGCGGCCTCATCAAGCGGGGTCGGCGGGTTGGCCGGATTGATTTCCTTGAGGGTGCGTGTCGGTTCGTCCATCCTATT
The DNA here is from genome assembly GCA_041549425.1 of Yoonia sp. Taxonomy (GTDB): domain Bacteria; phylum Pseudomonadota; class Alphaproteobacteria; order Rhodobacterales; family Rhodobacteraceae; genus Yoonia. The sequence goes on from JBFEQR010000198.1 coordinate 3,187, forward strand.
GAAATGGGCACGGTCGCGCGCTGTGTCAATCGCGCAGGGACGTCACCGTGCCTGCAACACCATCCCATGCCCCATCCTGCAAAGCCAACCCGAGCACGCGTTGCGGGTTGGTGGGCGGTGGCAACTGGACGTCTGACAGGACTGCGAACCCGAATCGGCTGTAGTAGGGCGCGTCACCAACCAGCATGATCCGCGCCCACCCTGCAGCCTTTGCGCGGGCAAGGCAGGTTTGCATCAAAAGGGACGCCACGCCTTCGCCCTGTCGGGTCGGGTGCACGGCGATGGGCCCCAGCAAGACGGCTTCATGTGCGCCGATCCGGACAGGCCAGTTGCGCACGGCCCCCGCCAAAATGCCCGCATCATCGCGGGCTGTCAGGCAAAGCCCTGCAATGGGATCGACCCCGTCGCGCAAACGGTAGGATGACAAAGCCGACCGGCCCGGCGCAAAGCACAGGTCATAAAGTGCTTCGACCTCCCACCAGTCCTGTGCGCTTTCTTGCGCCAATGTGAGTGCGGATTGCTGCATCGGGTCTTTCGTCTGGCAAAGTGCTGTGCGGACGCTACATTCGGATGATCAAAACGAAAAGGCTTCAGATGTTTTACGTCCCCAAAGATGGCCACGGGCTGCCACATAATCCGTTCAACGCAATCGTGACACCCCGCCCGATCGCATGGGTCAGCACACGTGGCAGCGACGGGTGCGATAACCTCGCACCTTACTCTTTCTTCAATGCGGTGGCCTATGAGCCGCCGCAGGTCATGTTTGCGTCGACCAGTGCCAAAGAAGATCGCGGCGACACCAAGGACAGTGTTGCCAACATCCGCGACACAGGCGTGTTTGCAATCAATGTTGTGGAATACGCTGCCCGTGATGCGATGAACAAAACCTCTGGCGCGTGGGATCGGGACACGGACGAGTTCGCGCTGGCAGGACTGGAAAAGGCCGATTGCACCACCATCGACTGCCCGCGCATCGCCGGTGCGCCGGCCACGCTGGAGTGCAAGCTGACCGAGATCGTGCGCCTGCCCGGTGCTGCAAACTTTGCCGTCTTCGGCGAGGTGACAGGCGTGCATATGCGCGACGATTGTCTGGTTGACGGGGCCTTTGATATCACCCGTTTCCAGCCCTTGGCGCGGATGGGCTACCGCGACTATGCGGTCGTGCGCGAGGTGTTCAGCCTTGCCCGCCCCGATGACTAGGGCGGGATAGGGCGGGTGCCTCCGGCGGGGATATTTATACTCGGAAGAAGGGCGGGGGCGCGCGCTTAATGCCCGCCGATGATCCCTGTCTTGACACTGTAGTCGACGGCCAGCGCATAGTCGGGGTCATCGTCGCTATCGACCATCAGGTGCCCTGCTTTTGACAGCAACTGGTGGCAGTCGCGGCTGAGGTGGCGCAACTGGATTTCCTTGCCCGCCTCTTCGTATTTCTGCGCGAGCGCCTCGATTGCCTGCAAGGCTGACTGGTCGGCAACGCGGCTGTTGGCAAAGTCGACGATCACGACGTCGGGATCGTTTTCGATGTCGAAGATTTCCATGAACCCGTCAGAAGAACCGAAAAACAAAGGCCCCTGAATTTCGTACACCTGAGCACCCGCCGCGGTCCGGCTTTCGCGTTTGATGGCGTGGATGCGCTTGGCGTTGCTCCAGGCGTAGGCCAGCGCGGACACGATCACACCGACGACCACAGCAGTGGCAAGGTCTGTGGCAACGGTCACGATGGTCACAAGGATCGTCACAAAGGCATCGGTGCGCGGCACTTTGCGCAGGATGCGCAGCGAATTCCATGCGAATGTCCCGATCACGACCATGAACATCACGCCGACCAGAGCGGCCAGCGGGATTTGTTCAATCAGGCCGCTGGCGAACAGGATGAAGGCCAGCAGGAACAGTGCCGCCGCGATGCCCGCCACCCGCGTGCGGCCACCGGATTTGACGTTGATCATCGACTGCCCGATCATCGCACAGCCGCCCATGCCGCCAAAAAAGCCGGTCACGGT
>JBFEQR010000199.1:0-5162 GCA_041549425.1 Yoonia sp.
GGGCACACTGAGCCAGCAAGGCCGCCCGCGCAAGGTGCTGCGCGTGGGCGCGCTTGCCACGCTGTCGCGCAACTTCCAGCTTGAATTCCTGCGCCCCCTTTTGGGGCAGGCGGATGTCGAACTTGTGTTGCGCTCCGGCACTTTGGTCGAGCTTTTACAGGGGTTAGAGACATTGGGACTTGATGTGGTGCTGACCAATCTGGTCCCGCCCCATGATGCGATGTCATCGTTCACGACACAGCCGATCACCGATGCCGCCGTCAGTCTGGTGGGGACACCCGAACGCTTGGGCGGGGACGCATCCCTGCGCGACCTGCTGGCAGGTAACCCGATGATCCTGCCCACCGAAGACAGCCCCGTGCGGGCCGGTTTTGACCGGCTTTGCACCCGCCTTGGCGTGACGCCGACCATCGCGGCAGAGGTGGACGACATGGCCCTGATGCGCCTGCTGGCGCGTGAGGATCTGGGACTGGCCGTGCTAACGCCGATTGTTGTCAAAAACGAACTTGCGACGGGGCTACTGGTCGAGGCCCGCCATGACATGGGCCTGTCGGAAAGCTTTCATGCCGTGACCATTGCGCGCAAATTTCCCAACCCGTTGCTGGCCCCGCTTCTGGACGCCTACACCTGAGCAGCCTTCGGCAAGCCAAAGGCCACATCCTGCACGACCTGCGCGATTTCCTGCAACTGCGGGGCCAGCGGATTGGTCTTGCGCCAGATCATGCCGATGGTCCGCGACGGTTCGGGCGCGGCAAAGCGGTCGATGCAGACAGGGGCCGAACGGGTTTCGACGGGCACCGCCATTTCGGGGATCAATGTCACCCCGATCCCCGCCCCCACCATCTGCACCAGTGTTGACAGCGAACTGCCCTCAAGCCCGCTGCGCCGCGCGCCCTGCAGGTTGCAAAAGGACATCGCCTGATCGCGGAAGCAATGCCCCTCTTCCAGCATCAAAAGGCGCATATCACGCAGCTCTGCCGCCGTCGGCACGGGCTGGCCTGCTTGTGCGATGGGCCGGACCAACAACAGGCGTTCCTCAAAAAGCGGCTTTTCGTCAAAGGCCGGCTCCAGCACAGGCAGCGCCACAATCGCTGTATCAAGCTGACCATCGCCCAGTTCTTCGATCAGTTTGGGGGTAACCGTTTCGCGCAGGTCGACCTCGAGTGTGGGAAAGCGCTGTGCAAGCTGGCCGATCAGATCAGGCAACAGATAGGGCGCAATGGTGGGAATCACCCCGATGCGCAGACGCCCCATCAACCCCTCTTGTGCTGCGCGGGCCATCTCGCCCAACTCGTCGACTGCGCGCAGGATATCGCGCACGCGCAGCGCCCAGTCCTCACCAAAGGGCGTCAAGCGCACCTGACGCGGACCACGCTCAAACAGGGTGGTGCCCAAACTTTCCTCAAGGTCCTTGATTTGAACGGATAAAGCGGGCTGCGAAATGGCGCAGGCGTCAGCCGCGCGCCCGAAATGGCCATGCCGCACAAGCGCCTCGAAATAGCGCAACTGCCTGAGTGTCAGATTATTCATAACTAAAAGTTATCGAAATAATCAAAAAACGCAACTTAAACCAATCGGAGTGACGTGATATGATGGTAGCCATATCGCGTCGCTGCCCCATATCGAGAGGCAGCAAAGCAAACACTCAAATCACGGGAGATGACAATGGACGGAACAGATGGCGGCAAGTGCCCGGTAATGCACGGCGCTTCGATCCACGCGACGCACGGCGTGCGCGGTAACAAGGACTGGTGGCCAAACCAGTTGAACCTGAAAATCCTGCATCAGCATGCACCCGCATCCGACCCGATGGGTCAGGATTTCGACTATGCCGAAGAGTTCAAAAAGCTGGACTTGCAGGCGCTCAAGAAAGACCTGCACGGCCTGATGACCGACAGTCAGGACTGGTGGCCTGCGGACTACGGACACTATGGTGGTCTGTTCATCCGTCTGGCATGGCACGCGGCAGGCACCTACCGGACGGCTGATGGCCGTGGCGGTGCCGGTGGTGGCCAGCAGCGCTTTGCGCCGCTCAACAGCTGGCCTGACAACGGCAACCTTGACAAGGCCCGCCGCCTGCTGTGGCCGATCAAGCAAAAGTACGGCAACCAGATTTCATGGGCCGACCTCTTTGTACTTTGCGGCAATGTCGCGATGGAATCCATGGGTCTGAAGATGTTCGGCTTTGCCGGCGGTCGCGCCGACACATGGGAGCCTGAAGAAGACATCTACTGGGGCCGCGAAGACGAATGGCTGGCCACAAGCGATCACGCACAGGCGCGCTATTCCGAAGACCGCAAGCTCGAAGACCCGCTTGCCGCTGTGCAGATGGGTCTGATCTATGTGAACCCCGAAGGCCCCGACGGAAAGCCCGACCCGCTGGCATCGGCCCGCGATATCCGCGAAACCTTTGCCCGCATGGCGATGAACGACTATGAAACCGTCGCCCTGACCGCAGGCGGCCACACCTTCGGCAAGACCCACGGCGCAGGCCCTGTCGAACACGTCGGCCCCGAACCAGAGGCCGCACCGATCGAAAACATGGGCTTCGGCTGGCTGTCTACCTACAAGTCCGGCAAGGGCCGCGACGCGATCACATCCGGCCTTGAAGGCGCATGGACACCCAACCCGACACAATGGGACATGGGCTATTTCGACGTGCTGTTCAAATACGACTGGGAACTGACCAAAAGCCCCGCCGGAGCCAACCAGTGGACGCCAAAGGACCTGCAGGAAGAGGACATGGCCCCCGATCCCGAGGACCCCTCCAAGAAGGTGCCGATCATCATGTCGACAGCCGACATGGCGATGAAGATGGACCCCGACTATGCCAAGATCTCCAAGCACTTCCACGAAAACCCCGAAGAGTTCGCGGACGCCTATGCCCGCGCATGGTTCAAGCTGACCCACCGCGATATGGGGCCCAAGGCCCGTTATCTGGGCAACGAAGTGCCCGCAGAGGACCTGATCTGGCAAGACCCGATCCCTGCCGTCGATCATGCGCTGATCGACGACGCGGATATCGCCGATCTGAAGGCCAAACTGCTGGCCTCCGGCCTGTCGATCTCGGAGCTTGTGTCCACAGCATGGGCGTCTGCCTCTACTTTCCGTGGCTCTGACAAACGCGGCGGTGCCAATGGCGCGCGCATCCGTCTGGCCCCGCAAAAGGACTGGCCGGTGAACAAGCCCGACCAGCTGGCCAAGGCGCTGTCGACATTGGAAGGCGTGCAAACGACGTTCAATGATGCACAGTCCGGCGACAAGAAGGTATCGCTAGCCGATATCATCGTGCTGGGCGGCTGCGCTGCGGTTGAACAGGCGGCCAAGAACGCGGGCTTTGACATCACCGTGCCCTTCACACCGGGCCGCATGGATGCCTCGCAAGAACAGACAGACGCCGAAAGCTTTGACCCGCTCGAGCCAGAAGCAGACGGTTTCCGTAACTTCCTGAAGGCCGACTATTCCGTGCCTGCAGAAAAGATGCTGGTGGACCGTGCGCAACTTCTGACGCTCTCCGCGCCAGAGATGACAGTGCTGGTCGGTGGTCTGCGCATGTTGGGCACCAACGCCGATGACAGCAAGCACGGGGTTTTCACCGACAAGGCCGACACCCTCAGCAACGACTTCTTTACGACGCTGACAGACATGGGGATCGCATGGGCACCGGTCGGTGACAGCGGCACCTACGAAGGCCGTGACCGCGCCACCGGCGATGTCAAATGGACAGGCACACGTGTCGATCTGGTCTTTGGCTCCAACTCGCAACTGCGCGCGCTGTCAGAGGTTTATGCGCAGAACGGCGCGGAAGAAAAGTTCGCCCGTGACTTCGTTGCGGCATGGTCCAAAGTCATGGACCTTGATCGTTTCGACGTGAAGTAAACACATCCGGCGCGGCCCTGCGACATGGGCCGCGCCGCTCTTTTTTCCGCCCGACTTCTTTGACGGGCGCAAGGCGACATCCCATGCAGACTGAAACCCTGATCGTCGGCGGCGGACTGACCGGCCTGTCCTTGGCGTACCGTCTTGAACAGGCAGGCCATGACTACCGGCTGATCGAAGGGCGCGACCGGCTTGGCGGGCGCATCAAATCCCTGCGGGTGACCGATGCCTGCTTCGATCTGGGGCCGTCATGGATCTGGCCCGGACAATCGCGCGTCTTTGCGCTGTTGGACCAGCTTGGGCTGGGCCACTTCGAACAATGGAGCGCGGGCGCACAGGTTTTTCAACATGCCAATGGCACGATCCAGCGCGACAGCGGTTTTATGTCGATGGCGGGGTCCTACCGGATCAAGGGCGGGACCGCGGCCCTGACGGATGCACTGGCGGACAGGCTTGACCCTGCCCGCGTCAGCCTTGGCGCACAGGTGACCGCGCTCAGCCAAGACCCGCTGGGGGCGGTTGTCGATGGCACCGTTATTGCGGCCAAACGGATTGTTCTGGCAATCCCCCCGCGCCTTGCCGCAACGCTGCATTATGCGCCGGCCCTGCCGCCGGATGTGATGCGGGATTTACAGGGCGTGCCGACATGGATGGGGGCGCATGCAAAGTTCGTGGCGGTCTATGACAGCGCCTTCTGGCGTGCGCAGGGCCTTTCGGGTGACGCCAGCAGCCGCCGCGGGCCGATGGTGGAAATCCATGATGCCAGCCCCCATGACGGGCGCTATGGCGCATTATTCGGCTTTATGGGTTTGCCCGCAGATGCAAGGGCCAATGCAGGCGAGGCCCTGACACAGGCCGCCCTTGCGCAGCTTGCCGCGCTGTTCGGGCCAAAGGCCGCCACCCCGCTTGCAAGCGCACTGGCCGATTGGTCGCAAGACAGGTTCACGGCCACACCCGCCGACGCGCACCCACCCGCAGGACATCCCGCCTATGGGATGCCCGCGACGCTGGCGCGCAACTGGGAGGGCAAGCTGATCTTTGCCGTGACCGAACTGGCACCCGACAGCGGCGGTTTGATCGAAGGCGCGCTCGCAGCGGCAGACGGCGTGGCCTCTGACATCCTGAACGCCTGAACAACGACACTGACTGTCGGGGCGCAAGGGCCGGTTGGCAGATTTCTTTGCGGGCCTTAACCGTCTCTACATGATTTGGCGCTTATAGATTCTGTCGAACCTATTGGGGACAGCGGCCCAGATCCTGCGCATGTGTTCCCCGCTTGATCA
>JBFEQR010000200.1:0-5159 GCA_041549425.1 Yoonia sp.
ATCGACCGACGCGCAGGCGGGACTTGCGATCGGGTATCAGGCGTTTTTCGTTCTGATGGCGCTGGGATTCGGCCTTGGTTCCGCGCTTAGCGCCTTGGTCAGCAACGCCAAGGGCAGCAAGAACCAATCGCAAACGCAAACCTTCATCGCACAAGGTCTGACCTTTGGCGTGTTTGCCACCATCATTTCGATGATTGTGGGTTGGATACTTGGCCCGTATCTGATCACCCTTGTGTCGGAACCGGGTGATTACCGTGATGCGGCGATGGGGTACTTCCGCTGGCTTATTCTCGCCTTGCCGGGCTTTTTCATGGCTTATGGCGGGAACGGAATTTTGCAGGCGCATGGCGACAGCCGCAGCATGCAACGCGCGCTCATGGTCGCATTTTTCGCCAACATCGGGCTTAACCCCCTGTTCATGTTCGGTTTGCCCGGTGTCTGGGAGGGCATGGGTTTCAACGGCATCGCCGTTGCCACGATCGTCAGCCAGACGGGTGTGATGCTGTTTATCCTGTCGCGCATCAGGAAGCTTGCGGTTATGCAATCGATCGCCCTGTCCGCATTCCGCCCTGTAAGGGCCTGTTTTTCGCAGATCACCGCGCAGTTGATCCCCGCCAGCTCTGCGATGATGGTGATGTTTGTGTCGGGCTTTGTGGTCCAGTTCGCGCTGAAAGAATTCGGCGGACATGCTGTGGCGGCCTATGGGGTTGCGTTGCGGATTGAACAAATCCTGCTGTTGCCGGTGTTGGGCATGACAGGTGCGCTGTTACCGATTGCGGGCCAGAACTTTGGCGCAGAGGACTTCGACCGCGTGCGCGCAGCACTACGGTTTTGCTGGATGACCGGCTTTGCCATGAGTGTCGTCGCAGCGCCCTTGCTGCTGTTTGGTGGCGCCTTTGCGATGTCGTTGTTTACCGATGACCCTGAAGTGATCCGTGTCGGGGCAAGCTATCTGCGGGTCGATGCGTTTCTGTTCCCCGTCTATATGATGCTGTTTTCGATCAATTCGTTGCTGCAAGCACTGAAAAAGCCGATCTGGACGCTGTGGATCAGCATCTACCGCCAAGGCTTTGGCGTTGCGTTCTTCATCTGGCTATTCATCGGCGTGCTGGATTTCACTGTCTGGGGTGTCTGGCTCGGCATTGCTGTCGCGGTAACCAGCGGTTGGGTGCTGTCTTTGGTGGTGGTGCAGCGCGTTGCGGTCAAGACAATTGGCGGGTTGCTGAAGGCGGCCTAGCTGTCATTGCCCTTGTCGGTCTTTGGGCCGCTATCCTGATAAGGCGCAGCCCCGTTTCGAAAGGCGAGCTTTCGGAAATCTTAAATGTTATTGGCTTTTGCATAGACGGGCTTACGCCTAGAGTTGCGAGGCAATGTAGCGTGGCTTTGAAAATCCCGAGCGTATTTCCACAGCCCACGCATGAAAGACGAAATATGAATGACTTTGTCACAACGCACAAAGCCCCCTGTGGCGGCCTGAAAGAAAGCGGAGCGGACAAAGTGGGCGGAAACGCCTGAAGATCATCACTCATCAAGGAAGAAAGCAATGCGTGCCGCCGTCGTCAGAGAGTTTAACGAAGACCTGTCAATCGAAACCGTCGCAGATCCGGTTTGTCCGGACAACGGCGTGGTCCTGCAGGTTGCTGCCTGTGGTGTCTGCCGCTCGGACTTTCATGGGTGGGTCGGTGAACATCCCAAGGTCACCAACGGGTCGATCCTTGGCCATGAATATTGCGGCACGGTTGTCGCGACTGGCGGGCAGGCCAAACACAAGATCGGCGACCGGTTGATCGCGCCGTTCATTCTGGGGTGTGGCGATTGCCCCGCCTGCCAGACCGGCGCGTCCAACACCTGCGAAAGCGCCATCGTCCCGGGGTTCGGCGCACCGGGTGCTTATGCCGAATATGTGGCGGTGCCATTCGATCACAACCTTGTCCACCTTCCCGAGGCGATGTCTCCGGCTTTGGCCGCGGGCTTGGGCTGCCGTGTGACAACCGCGTGGCATGCATTGACCGACCGCGCGAATGTCCGCGCGGGCGAATGGGTCGCGGTTCACGGTACGGGAGGGATCGGCCTGTCCGCCTTGCTTTTGGCGAAAATGCTGGGCGCGCGGGTTGTTGTCGTCGATGTTGTCGAGGAAAAACTGATCCATGCCAAGTCGTTGGGGGCCGATGCCGCGGTGAATGCCCTGAAAGAGGATGTTCCCGCCGCCATCCGCGACATCACAGGCGGTGGCGCACAAGTCTCGATCGAGGCGCTGGGGATCGAGGCGACTACCAACGCATCCGTTGAGTGTCTGGCCACGCTGGGCCGCCATGTTCATGTGGGAATGCCCGCCGGTGACGGGATCATGCAGGTCAACATGCGCGCGATATATGCCAAGCAACTGGCATTCTATGGCACGCGCGGTATGCCATCGTGGAAGTATCCGTCTTTGCTTGGCATGATCGAGCGCGGCGATGTCGATCTGAGCCCGATGCTGGATCGCGAGGTCTCCCTGTCGGGTGCCAGCGCCGAACTGCGTGCGATGAAAGGGCCGACACCGCCGGGAACGGCCGTCATTACCGACTTTGCGCGGTAGCAGGCCGCCGGAGGCCGTCAGTCCAGCACGAACCCCTGCGCGCGGACGTAGCGCCCGAATGTCTGACGCTCGGGTGCGCTATACTGTCGAACTTTGTCCTCGGACCATCCGTAGTTGCTGCTTTGCGCGAAGCTTTCGGGAAAGCGTTGCGCGCTATAGGGCTGAACCGTGGCACGGGCTTTGTCGTAGGCGGCGACGGCTTCTTGCAAGTTGTCTTCCTGATAGCGGTCAATGTGACAGGTTACCTGCAACGGCAGTCGTTTGGAAATCACAGGCGGGGTTTCGGGAAAGCCGACGGCAAGGCCTGCGAAGGGAAACACATGGTCGGGCAATGACAGAAGGTCCGAAACAGCCGCAGCTTCGTTGCGCACGGCGCTGATCGGGCAACACCCAAGGCCAAGCGCCTCTGCCGCCGTCACAAACGCGCCCATTGCGATTGCAGCATCCCCGATTGCGTTGAAAAAAGCGTCCAGATGGTCGTTGGCGAAGGCCACGTCATGCCATGCGTGCAGCAATCTTTGGCGGCGGTTGTTTCCGCAAAAGACGGCAATCATCGGGGCGTCGGCAACCCAAGCCTGACCGGACACCAGATCGGAAAGGCCCTGACGGACCTCTTTGGATTGCAGCAGCACGATATCCCGTTGTTGCAGGTCGCTTTTTGTCGGCGCGGCAAGTGCCGTGGCACATAGCACTTGCAGCCATTCAGCGGGCACGGGTTTGTCCAGAAACGACCGGCAGGAACCGCGTGCCGCCATTGATTGCAACAATGCGCTGTCTGGAATTGGCGCATCCGGCGTTGGCGCGTCCTGATAGCGTGCTTCCAATATCTGTTGCAGGTCCTCTGTCATATCTGCCCCCCTTCAATTCGGATTTTTCGCAAGCGATGCTAACAAAAACCGAAAGATTTATTCGCGTTCATTAAGGTGCGCTATCATCTATAATGCCCATAGCATCTACCGTACTTGGAAGACATCACCTGTTATGGCGCAAGATACCTTGAAAGTAACGATTGATCGTGGCCGAAACGCGCAGGGCGCCCAGACCGTTTTCGACGTTCCCGCATATGAGAACCAGACCGTTCTGGATGTGGTATCATGGGTCCAGCAAAACGCCGATCCTACGCTAAGCTATCGGTTTGCCTGCCGCGTGGGGATGTGCGGCAGTTGTGCGATGATGGTCAACGGGGTGCCGCGCTGGACCTGCCGGACGCATATTTCCAAAGTTCTAGACGGAGATGCCGTCACCATCGGCCCGCTGCGCAATCTGCCTGTCATCAAGGACCTCGCCGTCGACATGGACCCGTTCTTTGACAAATGGGTCGCGGCAGAAGGTGTGCATCACGGGGCCTTGACCCGCGATGACCCGATCGCACCCGTTGACGCCGCGACGCCCGAACGCATCGCCGCCAATGCGGGGATCGAATGCATCAACTGCTCGGTTTGCTATGCCGCTTGCGATACGGTGACGGCCAACGAAGACTATCTGGGGCCGGCCGCTTTGCAACGCGCATGGACCCTGCTGAATGACGCCAAAGACGAAGGGCGCACCGCCATTCTGGATGCGGTGTCCGGCAAGGGCGGCTGCCACAACTGTCACGCTATGGGGTCCTGCACGGCCTACTGCCCGAACGATCTTGACCCGATGTCCGCGATTGCGGGGCTCAAGCGGGAAACTGCGAAATCATTCTTCAAGAGGGGGCGCTGATGCTGAACCTGCGCCTCTATATGCTGCAACGGATGACGGCCCTGTTGATGGCGCCGCTGGTGCTGGGGCATCTGGCCGTGATGATCTATGCCATTCAGGGCGGGCTCAGTGCCGCCGAGATCCTCGGGCGCACGCAAGGATCGGTCATGTGGTTCTTGTTCTACGGAACCTTCGTGATTGCTGTTGCGATTCACGGTGCCATTGGCCTGCGCGCGATCGCGTTTGAGTGGGGCGGGTTGAAGGGCGCAACCCTTGAGGCCTTCATGTGGCTGTCGGGGCTTGGCCTTTTCGCGCTGGGCGCGCGTGCCGTCTGGGCCGTGACATTTGCGGGCGGAGCAGGGGCATGAAGGCGGCGAGGGGGATCACATCGCGTGCGCATCCGCTGTGGCTGGCCTATGTCTTGCACAGACTGTCGGGGCTAGGCCTTGCGCTGTTTCTGCCGCTGCATTTCTGGGTGCTGGCCTTGGCCATGACAGACCCCGCACGGCTTGACGGGTTCCTGCATCTGACCGAGGCGGGTATCGTCAAGCTGGCCGAATTCGGATTGGTCTTTCTGCTGGCGGTGCACATGTTCGGCGGGCTGCGGCTTATGGCGATGGAGTGGTTGCCGTGGTCTGCCCCGCAAAAGACATTGGCAGCAGGGGCCGCGGCGGTGTCCTTTTTGATTGCTGCCCTTTTCTTTCTAAAGGCGATTTGACATGCGCGTCTCTGACATCGAAAGACACGATACCGATATCCTGATCCTTGGCACCGGCGGGGCAGGGCTTTTTGCGGCATTGCATGCAAAGCAGACAGCACCCGAAGGCACCAGAATTACCATCGCCGTTAAAGGTCTGATCGGCAAATGCGGCTGCACGCGTATGGTGCAGGGCGGGTA
>JBFEQR010000201.1:0-5110 GCA_041549425.1 Yoonia sp.
CTTCGACCATCTGGCCGGTCAGCTTGAAGCCCACAACCTCGGGGATCAGCATGGAGATGGGCTGGCCCAACATCGCGGCCTCGGCCTCGATCCCGCCGACGCCCCAGCCCAGAACGGCCAGACCGTTGACCATGGTGGTGTGGCTGTCGGTGCCGACGAGCGTGTCAGGATAGGCCACTTCTGCGCCGTTCTGGTCCTTGTCGGTCCAGACAGTCTGGGCCAGATATTCAAGGTTCACCTGATGGCAGATGCCGGTGCCGGGGGGCACAACGCGGAAGTTGTTGAACGCGCCCTGACCCCATTTCAGGAACTGGTAGCGTTCCATGTTGCGTTCATATTCGCGGTCGACGTTCATCTGGACCGCGCGGGGGTTGCCGAATTCGTCGATCATGACAGAGTGGTCGATGACCAGATCGACAGGGTTCAGCGGGTTGATCTGCTGGGCGTCACCACCAAGGGCCACGATACCGTCGCGCATGGCAGCAAGGTCAACAACCGCGGGGACGCCGGTAAAGTCCTGCATCAGCACGCGGGCAGGGCGATAGGCGATTTCGCGCGGGTTCTTGCCGCCGTTGTCAGCCCATGCCGAGAACGCCTTGATATCGTCGACAGAAACGGAAAAACCGCCATCTTCGAACCGCAAGAGGTTTTCAAGCACCACCTTCAATGCGGCGGGCAGTTTGGAAAAATCACCCAGACCGGCAGCTTGTGCTGCGGGGATCGAGTAGTAAGCGACCGACTGGTCCCCAACTGTAAGCGTTTTGCGGGTCTTGGCGGTGTCATGGCCGACAGTGATTGTCATGGCTATCCCTTTCGTGGCTGATGCATGTGCAAGGCTGCTGCTGTGGCTTTTGCCCCATGTAGAAAGGGCAATCAAGGGGGGCTTAGCAGCTTTGTATACTATTGCACACAATTTTTTGCGAACCGCGACACTCTGAAACATTCAACACGCCACACTCGCAAATCCTTGATTGGTCATTTCAGCCAAAGCTGACTAAACGGGTCAGGCACGATCAAATACCCGGGGCCATACATGCGTTACCTTCTTACTGTTCTCACATTCGTCGGTTTCGTTCAGGCCACCAGTGCAGCCGCGCAAGACGGCCCTGTCGTGATCGAGCTTTTTACCTCTCAGGGGTGTTCGTCCTGTCCGCCTGCGGATGCGATGATGCATGATCTGGCCAAGCGGGACGATGTGATCGCCCTCGCGCTGCATGTGGATTACTGGGATTACATCGGTTGGAAGGATATTTTCGCCCGCCCCGAAAATACCGCACGCCAACATGCCTATGCCCGCGCGGCCAATGCGAAAACGGTCTATACCCCGCAAATGGTGATCGGCGGCGTGACCCATGTGGTTGGATCGCGTCCGATGCAGGTGATTAACGCCATCGAAGACCTCGCCGGGCATGGCCACATCGTGAATGTGCGGATCGCGCGGACAGGCGAGCAGGTGCAGATCAACGCCTCTTCTGCGCATCAGGGTGATTTTGTGGTGCAATTGGTGCGGTTCACCCCGCAAGCAACCGTCGACATCCGGCGCGGCGAAAATGCGGGGCGCACATTCAGCTATGCCAATATCGTCAAATCATGGGACGTGTTGGGGCAGTGGGACGGGCGCACCGCCTACGCCTTCGAGGTTGACGCCGCAGGGCCAGAGGGGGTCGCCGTCATCGTGCAGCAATCCACCAGTGGGCCGATTGTGGGGGCCGCACAACTGCGGTAGCGCACCTTACTTCCAGCGCCGGTGAACCCAGAACCACTGGTCGGGGTTGCGCGTGATCTGCGCCTCCAGGCGTGCATTCATTTCCAATGTCATGTCACGTGGGTCGCCATGGGGGATTGGGGCTTCCACCTCGACCTTGAAAGACAGCCCGTCCGCCTGCCTTATCGCGAAATAGGGCAGGATCAGCGCATCAAGGCGCAGCGCCATTTTGGCCGCCGACAGGGACGTGCGGGCGGGATGGCCCAGAAATGGCAGTACCTCTTCGCGCGCGGCCACGTCGATAAAGATCGTGCCCATGCCGCCACCGCGCAGATGCCGGACAAAACCCAAGGTTCCCTGCTTGCCCTTTGCAAACACCGGACCACCCCAGGCGGACATCGTGTCGACGTAATGGGCGTTAAAGAACGGATTGTTCATGGGCCGGTAAAACCCGCCCACAGTATAGCCTTTTGCCGTCAGAAGATGCCGCGCGGCTTCGTGATTGCCGAAATGACCCGTCGCAAAAATGACGGGGCGGTTCTGTGCTGCGGCTTCCTGCAAGGCGTCAAGACCTGCGCCGCCGGGCGTGACCTGCGCCATGCGCTTGCCCAGTTCCGGCCAGCTGTAGTTTTCGATGATCGTGCGCCCGAAGTTGTCACAACAGGCGCGGGCAATGGCCTTGCGATCGGATGCGGGCATGTCGGGATAGATCGAGGCGAGATGGGTCTCTGCCCGTTTTTGGTAACCCGCCAGCGGGGCAAGGGCGCGGGCCATGATGCGTCCCATCGCGGGGACCCGTTTTTCGTAGGGAAGCTTCATCAGTGCGGCGATGATTCCACGAAACATCGCGTCGGTCATCCAGTCGACGGTCGTGCCCGTGCGCGTCTTGGTCATAGGGCCTGCGGTGCCTTGGCGGCGCCTGTCCCGACCATGCTGTCGCGGGTGACGAGTTCGGCCAAGGCCTCTGCCGACCAGTCATCGGTGCCGTCGGGGCGCGCGGGGATCACGATATAACGCATGTCTGCTGTGCTGTCGTGGACCCGCACGGTCGTTGTCGCGGGCAGGGTCAGGCCGAATTCGGCCAGCACCTTGCGCGGTTCGCGCACCGTGCGCGAGCGATAGGCGCGGGATTTGTACCAGTCCGGCGGCAGGCCCAGCAGGTTGCGCGGGTAGCATGAACACAGGGTGCAGACCACGACGTTGTGCACGTCGGGGGTGTTTTCAAGCGCAATCAGGCGCATCGGCCCGATGTCGAACCCCATCGCGCGTGTCGCCGCACTTGCGTCTTCGAAAAGGGCCGCGCGAAATGCCGGATCGGTCCATGCCCGCGCTACCACGGCGGCGCCATTGGCGGGGGTGCGCGCATCCATCGCGTCGATTTGCGCGTTGATTTCTGCAGCGGTGGTCACGCCTTTTTCGATCAAAAGCTCGCGCACGGCGATTTCCATCTGCTGCCAATAGGTCAGCGGGTGATCATCGTCAGGCCGGTAGGGGTGGCCCGAAGGCGAAAGATGGTCGTGGTGATCATGGGGCATGGGGGGCCTCTGCCGGTTCCAGCCAGTGGCTGTAGATTTCCGCGTCAATGGTATCGTCGGGCGTCTGGGTGCCGTCGCCCCAGACCTCGGCCATGGTGAAACGCATGCGCATCAGCGGTAGCGGCTGTCCTTGATGGCGGTAGGCCAGTTGCTCGGGGTTGGGAAAAGGGCCAAGGGTGCGTTCGACCCAGCCCAGTTTGCCGCGCAGATAGGCGGGGGTGCGCACATGGCCCGGGGGCATGTCGGCACGCACGCGCATGTAGGTGCGTTTACTCACTTGCGGCCTCGCCATAGGTGGGGCCGCGTGCGGCGACCTGTGTCATGCGCTGGCCCAGTTCGGCGGTCGTATAGACGCCCGCTTCGATCAGGTTCTGGTTGACCGAGGCGATCCAGCGTTCGTAATAGCTCATGGTTTCAAACGCGTCCGGCCCCATGTCTTCCAACACGCGGCGCAGGCCGTCGACCGTGAAATGCCCCTTGCCGGAGGCGATGATCATCAGCGCGTCAACGCGTTTTTCCCAAAGCGAGAAATCGTGCTGTGCGGTTGGAATGGGACCAGCGGCGTTGCCGCCCATATCATGCCAACGGTGGCCGGTTTTGGGATCGGGTGATTGGGTCATGACCGCAGTCTAGATCAGAACAAGGCCGACGTGAATCACATTCTTTGCAGGGGCGGGGGCGTCTATGCCGCCTCATCACTTTCATCATCCGGTTCGCGCAGGGTGATGACACCACTTTCGACCATCTCGCGTATTGCCTTGGTGATTTCGCCCATCGCGGCCTCTGCCTCGGACTTTTTGATCTTCCCGCGTTCTTCGGCGTCTTCGCGCAATTGTCCGGCCATGCGCTGTGACAGGTTTTGCAAAATGAATTCGGCAGAGGCGACATGGGCCTCGTCCGCGGTCAGACCGGCAGCAATGGCATTTGTCAGCACGTCGGTATCGACAGCGCGGATGCAATTGGGAATGTCGGCGGGTCTGACGCGCGGTGCGATATCCTTGAAGGTAAAGATCGCCTTGCGCACGTCGCTGGCGAATGCCGGATCTTCGATGCCCAACCCGTCAAGCACATTTTCGCGGGTGTCGGTCTGTGTTGAATTGAGGATCGCGCCAAGGCGTTGCACAGGCGCCTTTTCAAAGGCGAGGGCAGGGGGATAACCATAGTCGTCAGCCAGCGCGGCCCCGATCCTGCGCACCGTCTCTGGCGAGACTTTGGCGGTTTGCGACATGGCATAGGTGATCCGGCGGGCCCGTTCACCGGGGGTTTTGGATAATACCTGTGCAGCTTTCGCAACGGGCAGTTTGGAAAGGGCGACGGCACAGACGGCAATGCTTTCGGCCTGCATGATGTCACACAGCCGGTCCACGCCCAAATCATGGATAATGGGCCAGTGGTCCCCGTTGCGCACGGTTTCGGTCTGGCGCCGCAACCTGCTGGCCAGCGCAGGACTGAGGTGATCGGCCAGAACACCGACCGCGCCATCGTGCGATCCGGGTGCGGTGAGGCCGATTGCATCAAGCTCCGACAGGAATTCATCGGCGACGGCGGCAACTGTTTGCTTGTCGACGCGCCGCAGGCTGCCCAGTTCGCGGGTCAGCAAAATTTGGAGGTTTTCAGGTAGTTCATGCAGGTTCAGCGGCGCGCCGTCGGCGATAAGCATCTGCACGACCATCGCCGCCTTGCGGCGGCGCGTCAGGTCGGATGTATCCTGTCCAAGCGTTTGAAAATCCATAACGCCTTATAGGCGCAAGGTCGTAAATGATTAGTTACGCCGGACCCGCTCAAGACCCCGGATGTGTGACCATAATCGACATTTTCTTCAGCTGCGAAACGGTCTCGGGTGGCAGAGCTGCCTGATCTTTGGTGGCAA
>JBFEQR010000202.1:0-5085 GCA_041549425.1 Yoonia sp.
CACGATCCGCATAGCTTTGATGTTAAGTTTCACGTTGAGTGACACATTGGTTAATGCACCAGTCTCCTTGCGGATCGAAGATGCTCTTCTTGAGAACCGACGTAGGCAATCCTCGGATATTGGTATGTGTCTGGTAAAGCTTTTCCCAACTCAGGTACTTTATTTAAATCAGTAACTTAAGAGGGTTTGCCATAAGTGGCGGAGGAGGTGGGATTCGAACCCACGGTAGACTTTCACCTACGTCGGTTTTCAAGACCGGTGCATTCAACCACTCTGCCACTCCTCCGACGAGGCCCCTGTTAGCGCCTCGGTTATGATTCGAAAAGCGTCTTCACGCTTTGGGGATATCCGCCGACTATTTTTCTATCAGCCTTTCAAAATATACAATCCGGCGCTATCTTTCGGGGCGTGTCGTGGTGCCGCACTTTGCGCGCCATGAGACCACAACAAAAACAGCCAATAATGGCTGGGGCCATGCGCATGCATGGCACATCAGAGGGGCACTGTGCGATGGGCAAACTGTGGAATGGAACCGGACTGGGGCGGCTTTGTCTGGCCGGTATCGCCGCGATCAGCTTGGCGGCTTGCGACGAGAACGGAGAGTTCGCTTTGCCATCGGCGACCGGCACGGCCAGCAACGCAGAGGTTTTGCCCTCCAATGCTCCAAATCAAAGGATCACCGAACAGGATGTCGAACGTCCCGATCTGTTCTCGCGGGTGGATCGTGGCCTGTGGGACGGCCGCCCGTCTTTGGGCGGTGTCTGGGTGGCGCATCCCGATGTGCAGGAGCCGGAACGCGTCTTGATCCGCAATGCCGAAAACGGCGAAGAGATCATCGGCGCATTGTTCCGGCGTGAACGTGAAAACCCTGGCCCTGTGTTCCAGATTTCGTCTGACGCCGCCGAAGAACTGGGCATCCTGCCCGGCGCGCCTGTCGACCTCAGGGTCGTTGCCTTGCGGCGCGAAGAGGTCGTGACCGTTTTGCCAGAGGTCGAAACGAACCCCGTCGTGGAAAGCCTTGATGCCCCTGTCAACGTGATCGCGGAACCTTTGGAAGCAGCGCAACCTGTCGCCACTGAACCGCAGGCCGCAGCACTGCCGCCGGTGGTCGAGGCTGCAACCGCTGTGGTCGAAGAAACGGCCTTGGCCGCGACTGCCACAGCCGCGCAAGCAAGTGAAGAAGTGGTCGCGTCAGGCAGTGACGTGATCGACGTGTCGTCCATTCTTGGTGGTGCCACACCCCCCGCGGACGGGCCACGCGCGCAAGTGGGCGTCTACAGTGTCGAGGCGAACGCGAACGGTGCCGCAGCACAAATCACCCAGTCCGGCATTGCCGCCGAAGTCACCCCGCAGACAATGGGCGGGCGCACCGTCTGGCGCGTTGTGGCCGGACCGATGGTCGACGAAAACGGTGTGGCGCAGTTGAAGGCGCTGGGCTTTGTGGACGCCTTTATCGTCGCCGACACCGAGGAATAATCGTGAAAAGGATGACTGCGATGTGCTTTCAAACCCTGCGTCGTTTCGTATTTGCGGCCTGCCTGCTGGTTGCGCCGACTTTGGCCCATGCGCTCGAAACGGCGGCGCGTGCCGCTTATGTTTTTGACCAGACCACGGGCACGGTTTTGCTGTCCAAGAACGCGCAAGAGGCCCTGCCGCCGGCTTCCATGTCAAAGCTGATGACCATCTACATGGCGTTCGAGGCCGTGACGACAGGCCGTCTGGCCATTGATGAAAAACTGTCTGTTTCGTCCAATGCGGCCAGCTATGGCGGGTCTTCGATGTTTCTGGACACAACCGATCAGGTGTCGGTCGAAGACTTGCTGCGCGGTGTGATCGTCAATTCAGGCAATGACGCCAGCGTGGTGTTGGCAGAAGCCTTATCGCCGGACGGGACTGAATCCGGTTTTGCCCGCCTGATGACGGAACGCGCGCGCCAGATGGGCATGATGAATTCCACCTTCGTCAACTCCAGCGGCTGGCCCGTTGCCGGTCATCGCATGTCGATGGAAGACCTCGACATTCTGGCAGATCGTCTCATTACCGACTTTCCCACATTCTATCCGCTTTTCGCCGAGACAGAGTTTGCGTTTGACGGGCGCGTGCCCTCCAACTCGCGCAACCGCAATCCGGTTCTGACGATGGGGCTGGGGGCCGATGGCCTCAAGACGGGTCACACCGAAGAGGCAGGCTACGGGCTTGTCGGGTCTGCCAAACAGGGTGACCGGCGCGTGATCTGGGTCATTACCGGCCTTGATAGTCGCGAAGCCCGCCGCGAAGAATCCATCAAGATCATCAATTGGGCATTCCGCCAGTTTGCGCAGACCAACGTCGCCGAAGCAGGCACACGGATCGCCAGCGCGGATGTCTGGATGGGCGCGATGCCAACGGTCGGTTTGACTGTGGCCGAAGACCTGTCGCTTCTTGTCCCTGTGCTCAGCGCGGGCGATATCGATGCCGAGGTCGTCTACTCCGGCCCGATCGAGGCCCCGATCACGGCAGGTCAGCAGTTGGGCGAATTGGTCGTCAATCTTGGCGAATTGCCCGAAAAGCGCATTCCGCTGGTCGCTGAAACAGATGTGGCGCGCGGCGGCTTTGGCACGCGCCTGCGCACCGCCGCGTTGGTTTTGTGGCAGAAATTCGGTCCGGCAGGCGCCGACGGGGCCGCAGACGGCGCATGAGCAAGCCACGCTTTATCACCTTTGAAGGCATTGACGGGTCCGGCAAGTCGACCCAGTCGCGCCGCTTTGCAGACCATCTGCAAGCGCAGGGCGTCGATATTGTGCTCACCCGCGAACCCGGCGGCAGCCCCGGTGCCGAAGAAATCCGCCAGCTATTGTTGACCGGTGAACCGGACCGGTGGTCGCCCGAAACCGAAATTCTGCTTTTTACGGCTGCGCGACGTGACCATCTGGAAAAGACGATTGAACCGGCCTTGGCCGCAGGCAAGACCGTGATTTCTGACCGGTTTGCCGATAGCACCCGTGTCTATCAGGGGGCGACGCGCGGCGACTTGCGCGGCATGGTCGATCGTTTGCACAGCCTGATGATCGGGCGTGAACCGGACCTGACGTTCATCATTGATATGGACCCCCAAACAGCCTTGGCACGTGGCCTTGCGCGCAAATCGGGCGAGGACCGATTTGAAGACTTCGGCTTGCCGTTTCAGGAAACGCTTCGCCACGGTTTTCTGGCCTTGGCCCATGCCAACCCCGACCGCTGCGTCCTGATCGACGGCAACCGCACCGCAGACCAGATCGCCAGCGAAATTGCGGCCTACGCATGAGCGATGACCCCGTCCCAGAGCCTGACCGCATCGAAGGCGCACCGCACCCGCGCGAGACAGCGACGCTTTTCGGGCAAGACAGGGCGCAGGCGGATTTTCTGGATGCATTCAGCGCAGGCCGGATGCATTCGGGCTGGCTGATCACCGGACCGCGCGGTGTGGGCAAGGCCACGCTGGCATGGAAGATCGCCACCTTCCTTTTGGCCGGTCAAGAAGGCGGGCTGTTTGCTGATCCCACCTTGGCCGTCGATCCCGAACACCCCGACGCGCGACTGATACAGGCGGGCGCGCATCCGCGCCTGTCGCTGATCCGCAGGCCTTGGGACGACAAGACCAAAAAGCTCAAGGCGGATATTACCGTGGATGCGGTGCGCAACCTCAAAAGCTTTTTCCAGATGTCGGCTGCGGACGGCGGGCGCCGCGTCGTGATCGTGGATGCCGCAGACGAGTTGAACCGCAATGCCGCCAATGCGATTTTAAAGGAACTGGAAGAACCACCTGCAAATGCCACGATCCTGCTTGTGGCGCATCAACCGTCGCGGCTTTTGCCCACGATCCGCTCGCGCTGCCGCGAATTGCGTTGCGCACGCCTCGATGCCGCGGATTTGCGCAGCGCGCTGGCGCAGGCCGGTCATCCCTCGGATCAGTCCGAAAGCCTTGCAGCGCTTGCAGGGGGATCGGCAGGCGATGCGATCCGGCTGCTGAACCACGACGGGCTGGCACTTTATGCCGATCTGGTCAAAACACTGGAGCGCTTGCCCCATATCGACCGGCCTGCGGCACTGCGTCTGGCCGATGCCTGTGCAGGACGCGGGGCCGAAGTGCGATTTGGCATGACGCTTGACCTGATCGATCTGTTTTTGTCACGGGCAGCGCGTGCTGGCCTGATGGGCGAACCCACAGCGCAGGGTGCCCCGCACGAGGCGCGGTTGCTGGCACGGATCGCGCCGGATGCGCGCGCGGCACGGCGTTGGGCCCAGTTGCAGCAGGATTTGACAGAGCGGTCGCGGCACGGACGCGCGGTGAACCTTGACCCTGCCGCCTTGATCCTTGATATGATTTTTAAGATCGAAGAGACGGCGCAAGCAACCACCGTCGCCTGAAAGCTGACCGGATGACCCAAGCGACAATCGTCGATAGCCACTGCCACCTTGATTTCGCGGATTTCGACGCCGAGCGCGACGAGGTCGTCGCGCGTGCCCTTGCCGCTGGCGTGACGCGGATGGTGACGATCTGCACCAAGCTGCGGCTGGAACCGCAGGTGCGCGCCATCGCCGAAAAATATGCCCCCGTCTTCTATGCCGCAGGCACCCACCCGATGAGTGCGGCGGACGAACCGCTTGTCAGTGTTGATGATCTGGTCGCTCTGGCCGCGCATCCAAAGTTTGTTGGCATCGGCGAAACCGGTCTGGATTACCACTACACCGCCGACAGCGCCGATATCCAAAAGCAGTCGCTGCGGGTGCATATCGCTGCTGCGCGCGACAGCAAACTGCCGCTGATTATCCACGCCCGTGCCGCCGACGAAGACATGACGCAAATCCTGCGCGAAGAATACGCAAACGGTGCTTATACCTGTGTCATGCATTGTTTTTCCAGCAGCGCGGCACTGGCAAAGGCCGCGCTTGATCTGGGGTTCTATCTGTCGATGTCGGGCATCGCTGCCTTCCCCAAAAGTCAGGAGCTACGCGATATCTTTACCTCCGCGCCGGTTGACCGAGTGCTTGTGGAAACCGACAGCCCCTATCTGGCCCCGCCACCCTATCGGGGCAAACGGAATGAACCGGCCTATACCGCCCATA
>JBFEQR010000203.1:0-5081 GCA_041549425.1 Yoonia sp.
CTTTTCCACCGTGGACGTGCTTGATGTGGCCGAACTGCATGTGAAGGTGATTGATGAGCCGGAAACCGCAGGCCAGCGGATCATGGCCGTGGACCGATTCCTGAGCTTTGCAGAAATCGCACAGGCGATCAAATCCGCATACCCCGACCGCAAAATCCCCACGCGGGTTGCGCCCCATTTCGCGATCCGCTTTCTGGGGCTGTTTGACCCCGCGATCAAGTCTATCATCCCCAGCCTCGGGCGGGTGGACAAGACCGACAACACGCGGGCCCGAACGACCCTTGGACGGGGCATGCGACAGGCCCCCAAGGCTGCTGTGTCCACTGCCAAATACCTGATCGACAACAAACTGGTCTAGGAACGGGCGATTGCCGCGATCAGGCGGGCGCGGGCGTGTGGCACAGGCTTGTCCCCCAGACCTTTGATCAGACGATGCTCAAGAAAATATCCGGTGGTCGCCAAAGCGATGGCAATCTCGGGGCCCGAAGCATTGCCCTTGCCCGCCAAGACAGGCGGCAAGGGCAACATCCTGTCAGCCCATTCACCCGCACCTTCGCGGCTGACAGCGCGGCCTGATTTCGGGGAGACATAGATCAGATCTTCATTGACCCCGCGCACCGCACAGGCCGACAGATCCAGCCCGAACCCCATTTCCTCTAACAAGGCCTGTTCCCAGCGCAGGTAGGCCAAAGGCCAGACATCGGTCTGCCCCAAAAGATCCAGCAAAGCGATCGTCCGGTCATAAAGTGCGGGATGGGATTCGCGTTCGGGCAAAACCAGCGCCAAGAGGCTGCAAACCGCATTCAACCCCGCCAAGGCCAGACGATCCCCCATCGCCGTGGCCGCGCGGCTACGAACCGGCTCTACGCTGAAGCTGCCCAAATGGCTGTCCAGACGCGCGCTCCACGTCACGGCAAGCTGCGCACCAGGTTGCAGGATCGGGGCGACCTTGCGGCTGGTCCCGCCGCGCACGACACCGGCATGGCGCCCGTGCTGCGCGCTGAACACCTCTATGATGACAGAGGTTTCGCCAAAAGGGCGCGTGGCCAGCAACGCGGCTTCATCGGTCCATGTGATCATGTGGTTGGTGCCGGTGTCATGGGGCCATATCAAACCGGACAGGCGTCACTTGCAAGGGGTGGGATCAGCAAGAAACAGCAGGAGCCTCCGGCGGGAGTTTGGAAGGCAAGATGATATGAAAACCATCTTGCCCCCATGGATGAGTGTTTTCTCATCACCTCGCACGACCATCCGCTCTCCAGCCTAGGGCCGCAGTCCTTGAATAAGGCACTTTGGTTAAAGAAAGCTTATCATCTTGCTTTTTTAAACTCCCGCCGGAGGCATAAAAGTCATTCCAGTCCCGGTTCATCCAGAAGGTGCCGCCCGTCGCGATCCTCGACCTCGATCACCCAGAGATCAGGATCAAAGCTGCATTGTTTGGCGATGGACGCGTCGACTTCGGCCTCTTTGCCTTCGGTCAGCACCATCCATTTGCGCGCGCCCGTCATCAGGTCAAAGCTGCGCTGGTAGCAGCAGGCGTGACCATCCAGCGTGTTCATCTTAATCAACACCGCACCGGCGGTTGCGTCGCCGCGTTGCACCACAAATGCAGGCACGGCGATCAGACGCAAGCGCGCCAGATAGGCCGAAACCCACATATCAGCCGTCAATTTCATGACAGTCTCAGGCGTTTCCGTCTTTGAAATCAAGGCCCATTTCCGAATAGCGCTCGGATTCCTCCAGCCAGTTCGGACGCACTTTCACCTTGACGAAAAGGTGCACCCGGCGGCCAAGGAATTCTTCCAACTCCAGACGTGCAGCCTTGCTGACGGACTTCACCGTCTCGCCCCCCTTGCCCAGCACGATCCCCTTATGACCATCGCGGGCCACATAGATCAGCTGGTCAATGCGCGCGGACCCGTCGGGGCGTTCTTCCCAGTTTTCGGTCTCGACCGTCAATTCATAGGGCAGTTCCTGATGCAGGCGCAGGGTCAGCTTTTCGCGCGTGATCTCTGCTGCGATCATGCGCATTGGCAGATCGGCGATTTGATCTTCGGGGTAAAGATAGGGGCCCTCGGGCACCTGCGTGACCAGCCAGTCGCGCAGACTGTCACAGCCGTGCCCGCGTTCCGCCGAGATCATGAAGGTTTCGGCAAAAGGAAAGGCTTCGTTCATGTCTTTGGTCAGCGCCAGCAAGACCTCTGACTTGACCTTGTCGATCTTGTTGATCGCCAAAGCGACCGGCGACTTGCCGGAGCGTTCCGACAATGTCTCGAGGATCGCTTTCACACCTTCGGTCATGCCCCGATGCGCCTCGATCATCAGGACAACCACATCGGCATCCGCAGCGCCGCCCCAAGCGGCCGCCACCATGGCGCGGTCCAACCGGCGGCGCGGTTTGAACAGACCGGGCGTATCGATGAAAATAAGCTGGGCATTTCCGGCCATCGCCACACCCCGAATGCGGGCGCGTGTCGTTTGCACCTTATGCGTGACGATCGACACCTTTGCCCCGACCATCCGGTTCAAAAGCGTGGATTTCCCCGCATTCGGTTCGCCGATCAGGGCCACAAAGCCTGCCTTTGTCTGTTCATCCGTCATGATTTGACCTTCTTCAAAAGCGCTGTTGCTGCGGCCTGTTCCGCATGCCGTTTCGATCCTGCCGTCGCCTGTTCGGAAGGGCCGGATGCCAGCCGCACCTCGATCGTAAAGACCGGTTGGTGATCCGGTCCTGTGCGTGCCACTTCGACATATTGCGGGGGCACCTCGCCACGGGCCTGCGCCCATTCCTGCAGGGCCGTTTTGGCATCGCGTGCATCATCCGCCACGTTGGTGATACGGTCACCCCACAGGCGCAGGGTCGCATCGCGCGCCGCCTCGAACCCGCCGTCCTGATAGATTGCGGCGATCACCGCTTCCATCGCATCCGCCAGCAAGGCCTCTTTGCGCCGTCCGCCTGATTTCATCTCGGAGCGGCCAAGTTTCAACACAGCACCCAGATCGATCTGGCGCGCCACATCTGCGCAGGCCTCGCGGCGGACCAGCGCGTTGTACCGCGGCGCAAGCAAACCCTCGGGCGCGTTGGGGTCGGCCTTCAAAAGCGCCTCGGCCATCACAAGGCCCAGCACACGGTCCCCCAGAAACTCCAACCTTTGGTTGTCGTCGCGGTGCACGGTCATCATTGACGAATGAGTGACCGCCCGTATCAATAGTTCCGGCTTGCGGAACGCATAGCCCAGCCTGCCCGAAAAGGCCGCAAGTTCCCCCGAGAGCTTCAATCGAGCGCCTTGAAGAAACGGTCAGAGCGCCACGTCCAGAACGCGAACATCGACCGCCCCGCAGAAGAGAACATCACCCGATCCGCGCGGCCGACGATATCTTTGCGCTCGACAAAGCCGACGCCACGCGCCGCAGGCGCGATCCGGCTATCGACAGAGTTGTCGCGATTATCACCCATGAAAAAGAACTGGCCCTCCGGAACGGTAAACACGCCGGTATTATCGGTCGAACGGTTGCCAATGTTCAAGATTGCGTGGCTCACGCCATTTGGCAGCGTTTCGATAAAGCGGGATTTGGTGCAGGTGGCACCAGCACCGACCGCCCCGTTTTCACACTGCGGACGCACACCAAGGGGGCCTTGGGGTTGCATGATTTCGGTAAAGGTGCCCGCTGGCACGACCTCGACCGGTGCGCCATTGATCTGCAACACGCCGTCAATCATCTGGATACGGTCACCTGGTACACCAATCAGACGCTTGATGAAATCGCGCCCGTCAACGGGATGGCGGAAAACGACAATGTCGCCGCGCTCCGGATCGGCGCCGAAGATACGCTCTTCGCGATCCTCAAGAAATCCGCAAAAATCCTCGGCCCCAAGGTCAAGACCGACCTGCGGAATACGGATCGACGGGCAAGAGGCGTAGGAATACCCGTAGGCCATCTTGTTCACGAACAGAAAGTCGCCGATCAAAAGCGTGTCTTTCATCGACCCCGACGGAATCCAGAACGGCTGGAAGAACAACGTGCGAAAGATGCCTGCCAGAAGCAGTGCCCAAAACACGGTTTTCATGGTCTCCCAAAGCCAGGCGACGAACCCAGTGTTTTCAGCCATTTGACATTCCTCTTTCCGGTTTGAGGCTACATGCGCGTGTGCGCCTGTGCTGTCAAGCGATGGGACGCGCCTCGATCACGACAAAGGCCTGTGCCCAAGGGTGATCATCAGTCAAAGTGACGTGAATAATCGCCTCATGGTTCGGCGGTGTCATCTCGTCCAGCCGTGTCTTCGCCCAACCGGTGACGGCCATAACAGGCTGTCCCGTGCTCAGGTTGGACACGGCCATGTCCTTCCACGCGATACCCATGCGCAGACCTGTGCCCAGCGCCTTTGAACAGGCCTCTTTGGCGGCCCAGCGTTTGGCATAGGTACCCGCCACATCGGCGCGGCGTTCGGCCTTTTTCTGTTCGACGTCGGTAAAGACGCGGTTGCGGAACCGGTCACCAAAACGGTCAAGCGTGCCTTGGATGCGCTCGATGTTCGCCAGATCGGTGCCGATGCCCAAAATCATGCGCTCAGCGCCATATCAACGACAGTGATGCCCTTTGCACCGCCACGACACAGCGCGACCAGCTCTGTCCCCAATGCGCGATGATCTGCGTTCGCAAGATATGCGCGCAAAGCGGCTTCGTCGCTGAAATCACAGGTAAACGCATAGGCGCAGTCGGGGGACATCCCCTCGAAATCCATGTTCGGGCCGTGCGCAAACCCGACAAATCCGGGAATGGATGCGCGCAAACCGTCCAGCCCGTCCATCACACGCGCCAGTGCTGTCGCGTCATGCGCGGCAGGCAGATCAAGCAACACGATATGCCGGATCACGCGCGCGCCTCGTCCATGATGCGGCGCATCTCGGCGATGGCGGGGGCAAGGCCACGAAAGATCGCCTCGCCGATAATGAAGTGCCCGATATTGAGTTCCATCACCTGCGGCAGCGCTGCAACGGGTGACACGCAATCATAGGTCAGGCCGTGGCCCGCATGTACCTCTAGCCCCAAGTCATGGGCAAAGGCGGCCATATCGGCCA
>JBFEQR010000204.1:0-5062 GCA_041549425.1 Yoonia sp.
CGGCCTGCAGGCCCTTGGTGGCGCAAAGTTCCAGCGTTTCGGGATCGCGGAACAGGTAGATGGAACACACCTCTGTCTGCATCGAATCGGCGATCAGGCCCACGACAGCATCAAGGCGGGCCTGACCTTCACTGTCAGCCGCCAATGCCTCGCGCAACCGCCCCAGCAGCTTGCGACTTTCGCTTTCCAAACGGTGTGGCATACGCCCCCTAGCAGATGGCGGGCTTTGCTATGTCGAAATTAGCCCGCTTTTTCCAACTCAAAGGCATCATGCAGGGCTTGCACGGCAAGTTCCATGTATTTTCTATCAATCAGCACGGAAATTTTTATCTCTGAGGTTGTGATGACTTTTATGTTCACACCTTCAGCGGACAACACCTTGAACATTTTGGCCGCCACACCTGTGTGGCTGCGCATCCCGATGCCCACAACGCTGACCTTGGCCACGCCTTCGTCTGCAACCAGATCATGGTAGTTGATCTCGCCGCTATCCTTGGCCGCCTGCATGGCCTTTTCCGCGCGCATCACCTGATCGACAGGGCAAGAGAACGTCATGTCCGTCCGCCCCTCTTCCGAGATGTTCTGCACGATCATATCCACATTGACGCCCGCATCCGACAGCGGCCCAAAGATCGCCGCGGCAATCCCGGGACGGTCGGCGACCGAGATGAGGGTCATTTTCGCTTCGTCGCGGGAATAGGCGACACCGGCTACAACATTGGATTCCATGATTTCCTCCTCATCGCAGACCAGCGTACCGGCGCTGGCGGATGGTTCTTCAAAAGATGACAGCACGCGCAGGCGCACCTTATAGCGCATCGCCAGTTCGACCGAACGGGTCTGCAAAACCTTGGCGCCCAGTGACGCCAGTTCCAGCATTTCCTCAAACGAGATCTTGTCCAGCTTGCGCGCTTTGCTCGTGATACGCGGGTCGGTGGTATAGACGCCGTCCACGTCGGTGTAGATATCGCAGCGTTCCGCACCAAAGGCCGCGGCAAAGGCGACTGCGGTCGTGTCGGACCCACCGCGCCCCAGCGTGGTAATGCGGCCTTCGGGGCTGACCCCCTGAAAACCCGCGACCACGGCAACCTTCATACCTTCGCCGAATTTGGCATTGATGTTGTCAGTGGGGATTTCTTCGATCCGCGCGCTGGAATGGGCCGACGTCGTGCGAACCGGCACCTGCCAGCCCTGCCAGCTGCGCGCGGGAATATCCATTTCCTGCAAACGCAACGCCATCAGGCCCGCGGTGACGTTTTCGCCAGAGGACACAATCGCATCATATTCGCGCGCATCATAAAGCGGTGAGGTTTCATTCACCCAGCCGACCAGTTCATTGGTTTTGCCCGACATGGCCGAGACGATGACGATCACGTCGTAGCCGTTGGCAACTTCCAGCGCCACGCGCTTGGCCGCGCGGGCAATCCGGTCGAGGTTGGCCACCGAAGTGCCGCCAAATTTCATCACAAGCGTTGGCATGGGCCGCCTTTCGCATCTCTTTGCAGTTCAGGCGCTTCCATAAAGCGGCTTTTACGCAAGGGCAAACGGTTAGTAAGGGTGATCCCGCCCGTCCCATGTTTCAAAACAACCGGTCGTTTGCGGTCCCAGCGCATCAAAACGCGCCATCAGCCCGTCCGCACTTTCCTGCATCGTGATATCGGCATCTGCGCCCCCCATGTCGGTCTGCACCCAGCCCGGATGGTAGACACCGACACCAAAGCCTTCGGGGGCCAGATCGACCGCCAGATTGCGGCCCAGATTAAGAACCGCCGCCTTGCTGGCACAATAGACATAGCCACCCCCCGAGGCGATGCTTTGTGATCCAAGTTGCGACCCGATGATCGCAATTCTGGGGTTGGCGCTTTGACGCAGGTTCGACAAAAGCGACTGGATCGTCATAAAGACACCGGTGACATTGGCGGCGAATGTGGCCTCCCACATGGCGGCGGGATACCCGCTTTCCAGTTTCTGGCCCTGGTCAAGGTTCACACCTGCATTGCAGACCAGCAGATCAAGCGGCTTGCCTTTCATGCGAGTGGCCAGCGCGCACTGCGACGCGGGATCGGTGACATCAAGCGCAAGCATCATTCCTGTTTCAGGGGCGCGATGCGTGCCGTAGACGGTTTCGCCGCGTGCGGCATAGCCGTCAAACAGAGCCTTGCCGATGCCACGATTTGCACCCGTAATCAGAACTGTCATCTGCGGTCCCTCTCCGGGTCAGTTGGTTTTCTTGCGCGGCATGAAGGGCAAAGGCACGACGGGGATACCGTCATCGACCAGCTTCTTGGCCTCTTGCAGGTTCGCCTCGCCATAGATGGGACGCTCTGGCACGATACCGTCGTGCATGTCGCGCGCCTCTTTGGCGAAGCTGCTGCCGACATAATCGGAATTGCTTTCGACTTTTTCGCGCAAGGCAGCAATAGCGGCCTCGTTCGGTTTGGGCGCGGTGATCTGCGACGATGTGCTGACGGCGGGGGCCATGATGGTTTTGCCCACTTTGGTTGATCCGCAGGATGTGCAAGTCACCATACCGGCTGCCACCAGTTTGTCGAACGCATCGCCGGACTGGAACCAGCTTTCGAACTGATGGTCTTGGTCACATTTGAGATGAAAGCGGATCATGGCGCCCTTGGTGATGTCTAGCCTAGCGAAAATAGGCTTTTCCCTGCCGCTTGCAAGACCCGGCCTAGCGTCCGCCTGTCTTTGGATTAAAGCTGATGACGATCTGTTTCAGTTCCGGCTCTGACAGTTTCTTGGCCGCCTTCTTGAGGCTGAACCACTTGCGCCGCCGCTGGTGTTTCTCGGGCCATTTGCTGTGGACATGGGTCACGTGAAGCGGAAAGACCATGGTCACAATCGGTGCGTTGCCCACCTTGGACGGCGCATTATGGGTGTAAACGCCCAAGGATGTATCAGAGGTTTCGCCGCTGACGCCCGCTTCTTCGTAGGCTTCGGTCGCGGCGGCATTTGCGGGGGTCTGCTTGTGCATCGGCCAGCCCTTGGGGATGATCCAGCGCTTGCGCGTACGACTGGTGATCAGGCAAACCTGCACCTGATCATTCTTGACCCGCCAGCACAGGGCCGCAAATTGCGCCCGCACATCCGTTTTCGCCCCCGTGCGCAATTTGAGAGGAAGCTGCCTTGCGACTTTTTTCGCCATGTTCCCGATCTCAAAACGCATTACATCATCGCTATGTCAGACGTTAAGCAAAGCACCTTTGGGCGGGCAACCCCAAAGCCGCGTTTTATCGGGTCGGAAATCTACCGGCACTCCAGTTATGGGGCATGGCACCCGTTGCGCGTGCCGCGTGTGTCAACCGTCATGGACCTGTCGCGCGCGTTGGGCTGGTTGCCGCCCCGGCAGTTTGTGACCAGTCCACGGGCCAAAGCAGCCGCTTTGACCGGCTATCATACCCCTGCCTATCTGGCTGCGTTACAGGCCGCAGAAACCGCGCAAGTGGTCAGCGATGCCGTGCGTGCGCGTCACGCGTTGGGCACCCCCTCAAACCCCGTTTTCAAAGAGATGTTCCGCCGCCCCGCGACCTCTGCCGGAGCCTCATTGCTGGCGGGGGAGCTGCTCAAACACGGCGGCACCATCTATTCGCCCGCAGGCGGGACGCACCACGGATTGCCTGACCGGGCAAACGGGTTTTGCTATCTGAACGATCCGGTGCTGGCGATCCAGTCCCTGCGCCGCAACGGGGCACGGCGCATCGCCTATGTGGATATCGACGCCCATCACCCCGACGGTGTGGAACATGCCTTTCAGAACGATCCGGACACGCTGCAAATTTCCGTGCACGAGCAAAACCGCTGGCCGCGCACAGGCGCGCTGACGGACCTCGGCGTCGGGCAGGTGTTCAATCTGCCGGTTCCCGCCGGTCTGAATGATGATGAAATGGCGCTCATTCGCGACGCCTTGATCCTGCCAAAGATCAGCGCCTTTCGCCCTGACGCGATTGTGCTGCAATGCGGGGCCGATGCTGTCACCGAAGACCCGCAATCGCGGCTGACACTGTCAAACAACGCGCACTGGGCTATTGTCGCCGCACTCCAACCGATGGCCCCGCGCTATCTGGTGCTGGGCGGGGGCGGCTATAATCCTTGGTCGGTCGGTCGGCTTTGGACCGGCGTCTGGGCCACTTTGAACGGGCACGACATCCCGCCGGATCTGCCGCCCGCCGCCCAAGCGGTGCTGGGCGCGCTCAGCTGGCAGGGGCCATTGCGCAAACACATCCCGCAGGATCACTGGATCACCACCCTGCGCGACGCCCCCCGCGGCGGCCCCATACGCGATGATCTGCGCATCGCGCTGCAGTCACTGACGCAGCGCAGCCTCTGAGACTTGCGCCCGCGCCCGAACCACCGGATAGTCCGCCCATGATGATCCGTGCTGCATTGCTGACACTCTTGCTTGGGCTGACCGCACCACCTGCGCGGGCGGACGTGGTGGTGTTTGCCGCCGCGAGCCTGAAGGAACCCCTTGACCAGATCGCAGCCCGATTTGACGACGTGGTCGTGTCTTACGGCGGCAGCGGCACCTTGGCCCGCCAGATCAGCCTTGGCGCACCGGCGGATGTCGTGCTGTTGGCGAATGTCGTGTGGATGGACGTGCTGGAGGACGCAGGCAAGGTTGCCCCAGACAGCGTGCATGACTTTGCAAGCAACCGTCTGGTGCTTGTGGGGCAGGCCGGAGCAGGCCCGCTGGCACTTGCACCTGCGGCAATTTCAGCGGCGCTTGCGGACGGACGGTTAGCCGTTGGGCTAACAAATGCCGTGCCTGCAGGGATTTATGCCAAAGCGGCACTTCAGGCGACAAACCTTTGGGATATCACGCAAAACCGTCTGGCCGAGGTGGACAACGTGCGGGCCGCACTGGCGCTCGTCGCGCGGGGGCAGGCACCCTTGGGCATCGTCTACCGCACCGACCTGCGGGTTAGCCCAGATCTCGCCTTGCGCGCGACCTTCCCCACCGACAGCCATCCGCCAATCCGCTATGTCGGGGCGGTGGTGGCAGGCGCACCAGAGGCCGCGCATGCCTTCTGGGACTATGTGCGCGGAC
>JBFEQR010000205.1:0-5058 GCA_041549425.1 Yoonia sp.
ATGGACGCAGTCCGATCGCATGTGGACCCGCCGTGCGGCACTGGTCATGACCCTGCCGTGGACCAAGCAGAACAACCCCAAACCGGCGGAATTGGCCGTGCGTGAACGTGTCTTGGGCTGGGCTGCAACATATGTCGCTGACCCCGAGTGGTTTATTCAAAAGGCCGTCGCGTGGTGGCTGCGTGAGTTGTCCAAACACGACCCCGACCGCGTGCGTGAATTTCTAGAAATTCACGGTGACGCCATGAAACCCTTTGCCGTCAAAGAGGCGGCGCGCAAACTGCCCGCCTAGCCGTCAGCGAAGACAGTCAGCTCCGGCAAAGCTGTCAATGGCACGCCAAGCAGGCGCATCGCCGCAAGGCTGATCTGGCTGCCCGACCCAGCGGCACCGCCGGAGGGGCGCAATGCAATATTGATGGTCTTGCCCTGATAGGTCACGCGCCCCGCGGTTGCGGTGGCCACCAAAGGCGTTTTCAGCCAGATGCCCGGCTCTGTCGGGGACCCGAGCGCGGCAATCGTCGTGCCCAGCGGCGCGTTTGTGTCCGTCTCCGTTGCGGTGGCGGCGGCGCGTTCGGCAGGCGAGGTTGTGTCAAATTCCTCGACCGTGGTTGCGCTGGCAGGCGGCGGCGGTGCGGCCGCGACGATCATTTCGGGGGCCGCGTCAGTGTCACGTTCAATCCCGAAAAGCCCGTCAAGCTTGCGATCGAAGGCGGTCGAGGAACAAGCCGAAAGCGCGATCAGCGCGAGTGTCAAAATCAGTCTCATAGGCAACATCTATGTCGCAGGCGAAGGCAGTGCAACGGCGAGGATCAGGGTTGCGCAGGACTGCGCCACAACCTAGTCTTCGCGCATGACAGAGCCATTGATCGACCCCTTTGCACGTGCCATCGAATACCTGCGGGTATCCGTCACCGACCGCTGCGATTTCCGCTGCGTCTATTGCATGTCCGAAAACATGACGTTCCTGCCCAAGAAAGAGCTGCTGACGCTCGAAGAACTCGACCGCATGTGCTCTGCTTTTGTGCGCCTTGGCGTGCGCAAATTGCGCATCACGGGGGGCGAACCGCTCGTGCGCCGCGAGATCATGACGTTCTTTCGCAGCATGTCGCGGCATCTGGACAGCGGCGCGCTGCATGAGCTGACACTGACGACCAACGGCAGCCAGCTTGAGAAATTTGCCGATGATCTTTTTGCGGCGGGTGTGCGGCGGGTGAATGTCTCGCTGGATACGCTGGATGAGGCGAAATTTGCCAAAATCACCCGTTGGGGCCGTTTGCCGCAGGTCTTGCGCGGGATTGATGCCGCGCAAAAGGCGGGGCTGCGGGTCAAGATCAACACCGTGGCCTTGCAGGGCTTCAACGAGGACGAGCTTGAAACACTCACCGACTGGTGCGCGTCACGCGACATGGACCTGACCTTTATCGAGGTCATGCCGATGGGTGATCTGGGCAATGAGGACCGTCTGGGGCAGTACTGGTCGCTCAAGGATTTGCGCGCGCGGATCGCGGCGCGTTCGGAACTGACCGATCTGCCCGACCGTACCGGTGGCCCCGCGCGTTATGTGCGGGTTGAAAACACGGGCCAGAAGATCGGGTTTATCACCCCGCTCAGCCATAATTTCTGCGAAAGCTGCAACCGCGTGCGGATCACCTGCACAGGCGAGATTTACACCTGTCTAGGTCAGGAAGGCCATTCCGACCTGCGCGGTCCCTTGCGCGCCTCGGAGGCCGATCACGATCTGGAAGACGCCATTCGCGCGGCGATTGCCCTGAAACCCAAGGGCCACGATTTCGACTATTCCCGCCAAAAGGTCGATGGGCAGGTCAGCCGGCACATGTCGCACACGGGCGGATAACGTCCAGCAACCATATATCGTCACGCCATTTGCGTGATGCGCCCGCCAGACCGGAACGCGGCACGCTCCGGTCTGGCGTTTATCTTGGGGCCACCCGTTTACCTACCCCGCAGGCATCCGCTGTTCGACAATCTCTGCCCACCACGAACAACCGGCAGGCATGGTCTCATCGTTGAACACATATTCGGGATGGTGCACGTCCGCCCCTTCGCCGTTACCCACGAAGATATAAGCGCCGGGGCGTTCTTCGAGCATGAAGGCGAAGTCTTCGCCGCCCATGGTCTGATCGGCAAAGGCGCAGTCACCGGACACGGATTTGGCCACCTCGGCTGCGAATTCGGTCTGCTCTTCGCTGTTGACCATCACCGGATAGCCGCGTTTGTAATCGACCGTTGCGGTCGCGCCAAAGGCGGCGGCGGTGCCTTGGGCAATTTCGGTCAGCGATTTTTCGGCCAGATCGCGCGTTTCATTCGACATGCTGCGCACGGTGCCGCGCATATGCACGGTTTGCGGGATCACGTTATGCGCTTTTGAGGATGTCTCGAAGCTGGTGACGGACACAACAACCTGTTCGGTCGGGCTGACGATACGTGACGCGATGGGTTGCAGCGCAATCACCACATGGCTGGCCACCACGGTCGTATCGACGGCCAGATGCGGCTTTGCGGCATGGCCGCCCTTGCCCTCGACCACGATTTCGAACTGGTCGGCTGCCGCAAAAAACGCACCGGGCCGAATCGCGAACTGGCCCACGGGCAGACCGGGCCAGTTGTGCATGCCGTAAACCTCCTGAATGCCCCAGCGGTCCATCATCCCGTCGTCGCACATTTCCTTGCCACCGCCGCCGCCTTCTTCGGCGGGCTGGAAGATCACGACGACCTTGCCGTCAAAATTGCGCGTCTCGGACAGATATTTCGCCGCGCCCAAAAGCATGGCGGTATGCCCGTCATGCCCACAGGCGTGCATCGCGCCGTCGACTTTGGATTTGTAAGGCAGGTCGGTCTGTTCGTGGATCGGCAAGGCATCCATGTCGGCGCGCAGGCCGATCACCTTGCCAGAGGTGCTTTTCTTACCCTCGATCACGGCAACTACGCCTGTGCGACCGATCCCTGTGACCACCTCATCACAGCCGAACGCCTTGAGCTTTTCGGCCACGATGGCAGAGGTCCGGTGGGTCTCGAAAAGGATCTCGGGGTTTTCGTGCAGATCATGCCGCCATGCAGCGATTTCGGGCAGCATTTCGGCAAAACGGTTCTTGACGGGCATCTACGCTCTCCAGTTGTTTGCGCTATACATGAACTATTCAGCCAGATTGTCCACCAGCCGCGCGATAAAGGCTTCGCCCTGCCGGAACTGGTCCACGCTGATAAATTCGTTGGGTTGGTGGGCCTGTGCAATATCACCGGGGCCGCAGATCACCGCCGAATAGCCCCGTTCCTGAAACTGTCCGGCTTCTGTGCCGTAGCTGACGACGTTGCTTGCATTTTCACCGGTCAATCGCCGGACCAGCGCTTCGGCTTTGCCCTGCGCCTCTGGCACCAGACCCGGCACGTGGAAATACTGTTCGGCGGTGATTCCCGCCTCGGGGCGCACTGCTTTCATTTCGGCCTCAAGTTCGGCGACCTTTGCCATGAACCGTGCCTGCCATTCCGCGATATCCTCACCGGGGACAATGCGGAAATCAAAGCCGAAATAGCAGTCCTTGGCGGTGATGTTATGTGCCGTGCCGCCACTGACCGTCCCCACATGCAGCGTGGTGTAAGGCGGCACAAAATCAGCCGCCAGTTCCGTCACCGGCTTGGCCGCGTTCTCCGCGTTCATCTCATTGGCCCAGTTGATCAGTTTGGCCGCCATCATGATCGCGCTGACACCGGTGGGGGCAAGCGATGAATGCACCTCGAACCCGCGGAAGTGCATTTTGTAGCCGATGCCACCCTTATGGCCGGTGACGACTTTCATCATAGAGGGTTCGCCCACGATCACCGTATCTGCACGCGGCATACCCATCGCCACCATATGGTCGATCATCGGCGGCGCACCGGTGCAGCCGACCTCTTCATCATAGCTGAGCGCGATTTGCAGGGGCCGTTTGATCCCGCGTTCCAGCGCAAGCGGAACTGCCGACAAGGCCAGCGCATCAAAGCCCTTCATGTCGCATGTGCCGCGCCCGAAAAGCTTGCCTTGACGTTGGGTCACCGTGAACGGATCACTGTCCCACGCTTGCCCGTCCACAGGCACAACATCGGTGTGTCCGGACAGCACGACACCGCCGTCAAGCTGCGGGCCGACATGGGCGTAAAGGGCGGCCTTGGTGCCATCTTCGTTGGGAACACGGATCGATTTGACCCCGAGGTCATTTAGATAATCCTCAACGAAATCAATAAGTTCCAGATTGCTGTCACGGCTGACCGTCGGAAAACCGACAAGCCGATCCAGAAGAGCGCGGGCGGACAAAGACATGGCATTCCTTTCACGATGCGCCTTTTTTCGCAGACCCGTCCCGGGGCTATGCGCAAACAAAAGGCATTTCCTACTGTGGCTTTTCCTTGGCGCCACCGCAAACAGGAATCATCTTGCGAGTTCGGAATTTGATGTTACCGTCTATCGTTATCGCAAACAGCCACATCAAGTGGCGGCGCAAAAAATTCCGAACCACCTGGGAGGTTCTATATGCCTGATGGGGCGCAGCCCGTTCTGGATGTCCGGGACCTCAAAACAGTGTTCAAAATCCGCGGTGGCGAAGTCCACGCGGTGAATAATGTCAGCTTTTCCTTGCGTCCGGGCGAACTGCTTGGCGTGGTCGGCGAAAGCGGATCGGGCAAGTCGGTTACGATGATGTCCCTGCTAGGCCTTCTGCCAAGCCCGCCCGCCGATGTCTGCGGCGGAGAGGTGCATTTCGGCGACATGGATTTGCTGAAAGTCTCGCAAGAAGAGCTGCGCTCGGTGCGCGGCGGCAAAATCGGTTTTGTCTTTCAGGACCCGATGACATCGTTGAACCCTGTGTATCAGGTGGGCTTCCAGATCATGGAACCGCTGCGCAAGCATATGGGCATGACCAAGAAACAGGCGGCCGCGCGCGCGCAGGAATTGCTGGAACTGGTCGGCATTCCCGATGCCAAGCGCCGTCTGGACGACTATCCCCACCAGTTTTCCGGCGGTATGCGCCAGCGCGTGATGATCGCGATTGCGCTGGCGTGCGATCC
>JBFEQR010000206.1:0-5039 GCA_041549425.1 Yoonia sp.
ATCATCGCCGCGCACTGTCGCGCAAAACCGCGCTGAACTATATTTACAACAGACATTCTGGTCTTGCTCCCCGGAAAGACATTTCGCGCAAAAAGGGC
The DNA here is from genome assembly GCA_041549425.1 of Yoonia sp. Taxonomy (GTDB): domain Bacteria; phylum Pseudomonadota; class Alphaproteobacteria; order Rhodobacterales; family Rhodobacteraceae; genus Yoonia. The sequence goes on from JBFEQR010000206.1 coordinate 99, forward strand.
AGATCGCGCATGGTAATGAAATCAATGCTTATCTTTACCTGATAAGGTGTCCACTGACAAAGTCGCGATGCGCCGCACCCTGACAGCAACTGTTGCGCCGTTGCAGCCCTGCACCCCCTGTGACGCAGAAGTCGCAGTTTCAAATCTGCGCGAAATTTTGCCAATTTCCCACTTGTTAAGGAAAAAAGTGCAAACAGGTCTTGGTCAGCGAATCAAAATATGTCATATACCCACCACATCTGGGGAGATGATGGCAACCAAATCGCTGTAAAGCGGTACCAAGTCGAGCGACGGGACAGGCGCTAATTACATGGAAAAAAAGACCTCCTCTGGGATTACCCGGCGTGGATTACTGGGCGCATTTGCGGCAACAGCCGTAACAGCCGCCCCGACATACTCCAATGCAGCAGGCTTTTTGCGCGGTGCGGGCGATATTCGTCGGATCGCCATGCATTCGGGCCGCACGGGCGAACGACTGAACACCATCTACTGGATCGACGGCGAATATATCGGCGAAGCCGTGCGCGAGATTAACATGCACATGCGTGACTGGCGCACCGGCGAAGCGGTCCAGATGGACCTGCGCACAATCGACATCATGTCCGCCGCGCTGAACCTGATGGAAACCGAAGAACCCTATTTGCTGCTGTCTGGTTACCGGTCACCGCGGACCAACCAGATGCTGAGTTCGACCAACCGCGGTGTTGCACGCAATTCCCTGCATATGCGCGGTCAGGCCGCTGATCTGCGTCTGGCCAGCCGGTCCACCGCGCAAATGGCAAGTGCCGCGCTGGCCTGTCGTGCTGGCGGTGTCGGGCGGTACAACCGCTCCAACTTTGTGCATATGGATTGCGGCCCAATCCGCAGCTGGCGCGGATAGGCCAGCCCTCCCCCCCCGAAAACAAGGCGCCCGCTTCGGCGCCTTTTTTTGTTGCCCGCATCAATCCAGAATGACCGGTGCCCTGCCGGTTTGCAGGTTATGGCGCGCTGCTTCTTTGATGACATCCGCAAGCCGGTCAAACATCACCGGACTGGCCGCAGCCCGCCAGACCATGCCGATGGCCCGTTGAACCGTGCTGCGCCGGAATGGTTTTACCACAACATTGCTGGAGCGGCTGTCGATCTCGGATCGCGCATAAAGCCGCGGCAGAAACGCAACCCCCATCCCCATGCCCACCATCTGCCGGATCGCATCCAGACTGGTGCCTTCATAATCGCGGGCAATCTCGGCACCGTGTTGATGGCAAAGCGCCGCGATTTGTGCGTGCAAGGCGTAGTCGGGGCCAAGTGACAAGACATTCAACCCCGCCAGATCGGCCTCTGTCACCTCTTTGCGCGCCGCCAGCGCATGATCATCCGGCACAGCAAGCAAAAGCGGTTCGCGAAACAGGCGCCGTGTCATCAGGTCACCGCCGCCTTCGGGCAATTGCGTCAGGATCACGTCAAGCCGCCCCATCAGCAGTTCACCGCGCAGATCACGTGGCACAACCTCGCGGATATAAAGGCGCAGGTCGGGATAGCGCGCGTGAAGGCGCTCGACCACGTAGGGCATCAGATAAGGTCCGATTGTCGGCGTTGTCCCCAACCGGATTGTCCCCGCCATGCCCGTGCGCAGCGATGACGTCAGGTCCATGATCCCATGCACATCGTCAACCACACGCGCCGCCCGTGATAGAACCTCGCGCCCTTCCGGTGTCAGTGTCACCGGACCGCGCCCGCGCTCGACCAAAAGCACCCCCAACAGGTCCTCCAGATTGCTGATCTGCAGACTGAGCGACGGCTGGCTGATCCCCATTGCCTCTGCCGCCTTGCGGAAATGGCGCGCCTCTGACAAGGCCACGAGATAGCGCAACTGGCGCAGGCTGGGTAAGTTCTTCACCGGATGATCCTTTGATAGGTTTTTCCTATCATTTATTTCTGTTTCATTGCCTTCACTATTGCAAGGGCACTGCTACATAGCGTCGCAAGAAGATCACAATAACGGCAAAACATCTGTTGCCGCAAAGGGGGGCCAATGCTGCGGTTCACATTTTCATATGATGCAGGGCCCCGCGCCGACTGCCCCCTTGCGCACGCAATCTAATCTGACGGGACTTTCACTTTGGATACTTCAACGCCCACCCGCTGGATAACCCCCGCCGGCCTTGCCCCTGTGGTGATCGCAGGCAGTCTTTTCGTCTGGTTTGCCCAAATGATCCCCGTCATCGCGGCAGGTGATACCCTGCGCTATGTCTGGGCGTGGGTGCCAAGTCTGGGCGTCAACGTCAGCTTTTATATCGACGGGCTGAGCCTGACCTTTGCCCTGATGATCACAGGCATCGGGGCCTTGGTCATGCTTTATTCCGCGCGCTATCTGGCGGGGCACATCCATCAGGCGCGGTTTTCGCTTTATCTGACCAGCTTTATGTTGGCGATGATTGGATTGGTTACGGCAGACAACCTTTTGATGTTGTTCGTCTTTTGGGAGCTGACGACGATCACCTCCTATCTGTTGATCGGCTTCAACCATGACACGCTGAAATCGCGCCGCTCGGCCCTGCAGGCGTTGATGATGACGGGGGTTGGCGGTCTGGCTTTGCTCGCGGGTATCATCCTGATCGGCACTACGGCTGGCACTTTCGAGATGTCGGAAATCAACGCAATGTCCGGCGTGCTGAAAGAAAGCGTGATGTATCTGCCCATCCTGTTGCTGGTACTGGCAGGGGCCTTCACCAAATCGGCGCAGATGCCGTTCCATTTCTGGTTGCCCAACGCCATGGCCGCGCCGACACCGGTCAGCGCGTATTTGCACTCTGCCACAATGGTCAAGGCCGGTGTCTACCTGATGGCGCGCACCCACCCTGCACTCAGCGGGACAGATGTCTGGCTGTGGACCCTGACGATCGCAGGCGCGATCACGATGATCTTTGCCTCCGTCATGGCGCTGCGCCAGACCGACCTGAAACTGGCGCTGGCCTATACCACGCTGATGGCACTGGGGGCGCTGACCCTGCTTTTGGGCAACGAAAGCGGCTACACGATCACGGCGGCGGCCACGTTTCTGGTGGTGCATTCGCTTTACAAAGCGGCGCTTTTCCTTGTGGTGGGTATCCTTGACGCCCAGACCGGCACGCGCGATGCGGGCAAGTTGTTCGGCATGGCCAAGGCAATGCCGGTTACGGCGATTGCGGCAGCAATTGCCGCCCTGTCGATGGCAGGTTTCCCGCCCTTTCTTGGCTTCATCGGCAAGGAACTGAAATACGCAGGTGCGCTTGCGGTCGCGTCGGAACCTGTCTTTGTCGCCGGTGCCGTGCTGATCTCGAGCGCACTGATGGTGGCGATTGCGGGCATCGTGTCTTTCCGCCCGTTCTGGAGCAAATCAGGCAAGCCGATCGCAGGGGTAAAAGAAGCACCCTGGCCCATGCTGGTCGGCCCTGTGGTGCTGGCAAGCCTTGGCGCGTTCTTCGGTATTTTCCCTGATGTGTTGGCGACCACATTGGTCAACCCGACCGTGGCGGCCATTCTGGGAGATGCGGAGCCAGCGAAAGAGCTGAAACTCTGGGCTGGCGTCAACCTGCCGCTGTTGCTGAGCGTTGCGACATTCGTTTTGGGCTTCACCCTTTACTACTACAAACTGGCATTGCGCGCCGCCCTGACCCGCATGACCGACGCCGCACCAAGCTTTGACAACGGCTGGGACAAGCTGATGGCAGGTATTGCCAGCGGATCAAAAGCCCTGACGCGCGTGATCCAGACCGGCGTGCTGCGCCACTACATGCTGGTGACATTCGGCACGGCATTGCTGGTGATGGGGATCACCCTGTTTGTGCGCACGACCGGTATTCCGCAGGTGGGTTGGCCCGATATCGCACTGTGGGACTGGCTGGTGTTCCTTCTGGTGCTCTTGGGTGCGGGCCTGACAGTCGTGACGAACTCGCGCATCACGGCGATTGCGGGCCTTGGTGTCGTCGGGATCGGCATGGCGATGATCTTTATCCTCTATAGCGCCCCTGACGTGGCCATCACCCAGCTTCTGGTCGAAACGCTGGTGGTGGTGCTGTTCGCGGCGGCGGCACTGAAACTGCCGGAACTGAACCGCGAAGCGTTTGGCAGCCGTCCGTTTGACGCGCTAATCGCGCTGGGGTTCGGGGTGGTGACCACGATCATTCTGATGAAGGTCACATCCGGCCCGATTGACCGCGAGCTGACCACATTCTTCGAGACCGCAAGCTGGCCAGAGGCCTTTGGTCAGAACATCGTCAATGTGATCCTCGTGGATTTCCGCGCACTGGATACCTTTGGCGAAATCGCGGTCGTCCTGATCGCCGCAATCAGCATCTTTGCCCTGCTGAAAAGCAAGCCCGAGGAGGATAAACAATGAACTCCGTCATTCTGGTAGCAGGCGCACGCCTGCAAGCCGTGCTGTTGCTGGTCTTTTCGGCCTACATGCTGCTGCGCGGCCACAACGCCCCCGGCGGCGGCTTTATCGGTGGGTTGATCGCGGCCACGGGGTTTGTGGTCTATGCCATCGCCTGCGGCACGGCGGATGCGCGCAAGGCCTTGCGTTTCGATCCCGGCAGCATCGCTGGTGCAGGCCTTGGCATCGCGCTTTTTGCAGGTGTCATGGCTGTGCTTTGGGGCGACGCGTTCTTTACCGGACAATGGCTGTTCATCGGGGCAACCGAGGACAGCAAAGGCCTGCCCCTGTCGTCTGTCCTGATCTTTGACATCGGGGTTTATCTGGTGGTTCTGGGGGCTGTCCTGTCCATCACCTTCGCACTGGAAGAGGCCGTCTGATGGAACAACTGCTTTCCCTTCTGATCGGCGTGCTTGTCGCCGCGTCCGTCTATCTGATGCTGGCCCGCAACCTGCTCCGCTTTCTTTTCGGGCTGATCCTGCTGTCGAACGCGGCCAACCTGACGATTTTTGTGGCCGGACGCCTGACGCCGGGGGCACCGCCGC
>JBFEQR010000207.1:0-5038 GCA_041549425.1 Yoonia sp.
GGCCGCACGCACCTCTGCTGCGTAAATCCCCAGTGTATGGCGCATGGCGGCCAGAAAGATCTGGTCCTTGCCACCAAAGTAGTGATGCGCAAGCGCCGAGGACATGCCGGCACGCTTAGCGATATTGCTAACAGTAACATCCAGATTGCCCACCGCACCGATTTCGTCAATCGTGGCTTTCACTAAGGCCGCGCGGCGGATAGGCTCCATTCCAAGCTTGGGCATATGATCTTCCTTTTGATCCAACCCGAGCAGCTAAATCAATCTTTATTGACTCGTCAATCAAGAAAAACCGGGAGACCAAAATGAAACTGAAATCATCCTTATCCGCGCTGGCGATTTGCGCCGCTGCACCTGCCTTGGCCGATTGCGGCACTGTCACGTTCTCGGACGTGGGCTGGACCGATATCACGGCCACAACAGCCGCCACATCCGTGGTGCTTGAGGCGCTGGGCTATGAGACCGACATCAAAGTCCTGTCCGTACCCGTGACCTACATCTCGCTGGCCGAAGGCGATGTGGACGTGTTCCTTGGCAACTGGATGCCCACGATGGAGGCCGATATCGCCCCCTACCGCGAAGCAGGCACCGTCGACACGGTGCGCGCCAACCTTGAAGGCGCGAAATACACGCTGGCTGTGAACAAGGCTGCAGCCGATCTGGGTATCGCCAATTTTGCCGATATCGCCGCCAACGCCGATGCGCTGGACGGGAAAATCTACGGGATCGAGCCGGGCAATGACGGCAACCGCCTGATCATGGATATGATTGCAGCGGACGCATTCGGGCTAAGCGATTTTGAAGTTGTCGAAAGCTCCGAACAGGGGATGCTGGCGCAGGTTGACCGTGCCTCGGGGCGGGACGAACCAATCGTTTTCCTTGGCTGGGAACCGCATCCGATGAATGCCAACTTCGATATGTCCTATCTTGAGGGCGGCGATGACTGGTTCGGCCCTGACCTTGGCGGCGCGACCGTGTTCACGAACACCTCTGCCGGTTATGCCGAAAGCTGCCCGAATGTGGGCGCGCTGTTGGGCAACCTTGAATTCTCGCTCGCCATGGAGAACGAGATCATGGGTGCGATCCTGAATGATGGCGAAGATCCGGCCGATGCCGCCAGTGCTTGGCTGACCGCGAACCCTGATGCCTTTGTTGGCTGGCTTGATGGCGTGACCACCAAAGACGGCGGCGATGCCGTTGCAGCCGTACAGGCCGCTTTGGGTCTGTAATACCGGTGGCAGGCCCTGATCGCGGGGCCTGCCATTTTCAATTGAGGGTGTGGCATGGACTGGCTGACTGACAATAAGATCCCGATCGGGGATTGGGCCGAGACGGTTTTTGACTGGCTCAACGACAATCTCGCGTTCTTCTTCGATTGGCTGTCGGACACGATGGAAGCGCTGATCGACGCCATCCTCTGGGTGCTGGAAACGCCCCATCCGCTGTTTATCATTGCCGCTTTTGCGGGGCTGACGTGGTTGGTGCAACGCAATTGGAAAACGCCACTGTTTGTGGTGGTGGGCTTTTTGTTCATCCTCAATCAGGACTACTGGGAAGAGACGATGCAGTCGCTGACGCTGGTGCTGTCGGCCTGTGTGGTCTGCATGGGGATCGGCGTGCCCATCGGGATCGCCGCCGCACACCGTCCGCGTCTTTACCGCGCGATGGTGCCGGTGCTGGACCTGATGCAGACGCTGCCGACCTTTGTCTACCTGATCCCTGCAATTGTATTTTTCGGGATCGGCATGGTGCCCGGACTGATCGCGACAGTGATCTTTGTGCTGCCAGCGCCCATCAGGCTGACCTATCTGGGGGTAGCATCGACGCCAACGCCCCTGTTGGAAGCGGCCCAAGCCTTTGGCGCGACCAAGAGACAGGTGCTTTTGAAGGTCGAACTGCCCTCTGCGCTGCCCCAGATCATGGCGGGGCTGAACCAGACGATCATGCTGTCACTGTCGATGGTGGTGATTGCCGCCCTTGTGGGCGCAAGTGGGTTGGGCGTGCCGGTGATCCGCGCGCTGAATACGGTGAACACATCACTGGGCTTTGAAAGCGGCTTTGTGATCGTGGTCGTGGCGATCATGCTGGACCGGATGCTGCGGGTGAAATCGAAATGAATGCTGTAGAATTCGACAATGTCTCCATCGTGTTCGGGGACCGCCCACACACCGCCCTGCCCTTGATGGACGACGGTCTGGAACGGCCCGAAATCCGCGAGAAGACCGGACAAATTCTGGGCGTTCACAACTGTTCGCTCAACGTCGAAACCGGCGAGATTCTGGTGCTCATGGGGCTTTCGGGCTCTGGCAAGTCAACGCTGCTGCGGGCGGTGAACGGGTTGAACCCTGTGATCCGCGGCGAAGTGCGCATCAACGACGGGTCGTGGACCTGCAATGTCGGGCAATGCTCTGCCGCTGACTTGCGGCGCGTGCGGCGCGAATGCGTCTCGATGGTGTTTCAGCAATTCGGCCTGCTGCCGTGGCGGACGGTGCGCGACAATGTGGGGCTGGGTCTGGAGCTGGCAGGAATGGAAAAAACCGCGCGGCTCAAACGCGTCGATCAGGAACTGGAAATGGTCGGGCTTGACGACCGCGCAGACGCGCTTGTCGGCGAATTGTCGGGTGGCATGCAACAACGCGTGGGCCTGGCCCGCGCCTTTGCCACCGATGCACCGATCCTGCTGATGGATGAACCTTTTTCGGCGCTCGATCCGCTGATCCGCACACGGCTTCAGGACGAATTGCTGGACCTGCAAAAGCAGCGGGGCCGCACGATAATCTTTGTCAGCCATGATCTGGACGAGGCATTCAAGATCGGCAGTCGCATTGCGATCATGGAGGGCGGGCGCATTGTCCAATGCGGCACCCCGCGCGATATCTTTACCGATCCTGCAAACGACTATGTGGCAGATTTCGTAGCGCATATGAACCCGCTGGGGGTGCTGACAGCACGCGATGTCATGACCGAAGGCCAAGCCGCAGGGCCTGCGATCGACGTGGAAACGCCGGTGCAGGACATCATGCATCAGATCGAAGGCACAGCCCTACAGGTTACCGAAAACGGCCAACCCATCGGCATCGTGACCCAAGGTTCGCTGATTGCGCGCCTCAGTCCGGCTTCTTCCGAGTAAAAATATCCCCGCCGGAGGCATCAGACCTTGGTTTCAGGCACCGCCGGCGTGGTTCTGCGCCGCGCCAATGCCTCGCGCCATGTGATAAAGCTGACAGAGGCCATAATCACGCCACCGCCAAAAATCACCCAGCCGTCAGCGGCCTCACCAAAGACCACAACACCCAGGATCACGGCCCAGACAAGCTGCAAAAACGTCACCGGCTGCGTGACCGTCAGGGGCGCTGCCGCAAAGGCCAGCGTCATGGAATAATGTCCCGCTGTGGCAAAGCAGGCGACCAGAGACAGCCAGCCCAATTGCGGCAGGGTCGGCGTCACCCAGACCGCCCACGCAAAAGGCGCAAGACCCACCGTCACAGTAATCGACAACATACCCACGACAACGGCGGCTGAAACCTCGCCCGACAGTTGCTTGGCAATCAGATAGCCCGCGGCAAAGAAGACGGCCGTGCCCAGCATCGCGATATGGCCAATCTCGACCTCGCGGAGACCGGGCCGCAGGATGATGATCGCACCGACCAGCGCAATAATCACCGCGGCTAGACGGCGCGGCGGCAGGCGTTCCCCAAGGAAAAGCGCAGCCCCGAGCGAAACATAGACAGGCGAGAGGTAATTCATCGCCGTCACTTCCGCGATGGGAATCCGCGCCATCGCAAAGAACCACAAGATCACGGCCAGCGTGTGTACAAAACCGCGCGCCCAAAAGAGCTTTTTCTGCCGCCCTGTCAGGTGCGCGGCCATGATCGGTTTGATCATGGGCAACAGAAACACCAACCCCAGAACATAACGCAGGAACGCGGCCTGTGCGGCAGGTACTTCACTGCCGACATGTTTCACCACTGCCGTGACGCCCACGAACATCACTCCGGTAAAAACCATCCAGAAGATGCCGACGACGGGCCGTGATTGCTTTGCGTTTTCCATTGCGCATGCGTCGCACCAAGTCCTGCCAAGTGCAAGCGCACAAAAACCGCTGGATGAAAAGACGCAGAGGCCCTAACAGGGACCCCATGAAGATACTCTTTCTTGGCGATGTGATGGGCCGTGCGGGCCGTGCGGCGGTAGTGGACCACCTGCCCCGCTTGCGTGCGGCGTGGAAACTCGACTTTGTTGTTGTGAACGGGGAAAACGCGACCGCTGGCATGGGGTTGTCGGGGGATCACGCCAATATCCTGCTAGATGCGGGCGCGGATGTGGTCACCTTGGGCGATCATGCCTTTGATCAAAAGGATATGCTGGGCTTTATCGAAAAGGAAAACCGCATTATCCGCCCGATGAATTATTCCAAAGCCGCACCCGGCGTCGGCGCGCGCGTCTTCAATGCGCCCAACGGCCGCAAAGTGCTGGTAGCACAGGTGCTGGGTCAGGTCTTTATGAAGCGTCCCTTTGACGATCCGTTCTCGGCGCTTGATGCCTTGCTGCGCCAATACCCGATGGGCGGACAGGTCAGCGCCAGCCTGATTGATATCCATTGCGAAGCGACGTCCGAAAAAATGGCCACAGGCCATTTCTGCGATGGCCGCGCGAGCATCGTTGTGGGCACCCATACCCATGTGCCCACAGCCGACGCTATGATCCTGCCCGGGGGCACGGCTTATCAGACTGATGCGGGCATGTGCGGTGACTATAATTCCGTCATCGGCATGGACAAAGTCGAACCCTTGCGGCGGTTCATCACCGGCATGCCGAAATCACGCTTCACCCCCGCCGCAGAAGAGGCCACGCTGTCGGGCCTCTATGTCGAAACCGACAACATGACCGGCAAGGCCACACGCGTCGAAATGGTCCGCCAAGGCGGGCGGCTTTCTCAGACGGGCCCTGCATGATCACGGACCGGTTGCGGCTGACGGGTTTTCTGTTGCTGCTGGGATGCGGATGGGGCCTGACCCAACCTTTGATCAAAATCACC
>JBFEQR010000208.1:0-5038 GCA_041549425.1 Yoonia sp.
TGGCAGAGCTGATCGGACGCGTGCGTCCCGATTACCGCATTCTGACCCGCGCGTTCCTGACAGGTCTGGACGAAAGTGCTGGTCAGTTCCTGATCCCCGTCCCCTTTCCCCACGAAGAAAACGCGCAAGCCAAGATGGTGGCGATGCGCAAACAGGCCATGGCCTATCTGAATGAGGGCGGTCTGGTTGCGCTGTTTCCTTCGGGTGTTGTCGCTTCGTCCAATTCGTTGTTCGGTCCGATGATCGAGGAAGAATGGAACCTTTTCACCGCCAAAATGATCCGCACATCCGGCGCAAGGGTGGTGCCCTTGTACTTTGCAGGTGCAAATTCACGCTGGTATCAGATGGCCAACCGGATATCGCCGACCTTGCGCCAAAGCCTGTTGATCCACGAGATCGTCAAAGCCTGCGGCAAGGCGCAAAAACCCGTTGTGGGGCATCCGTTTGATGATGCAGAGGTCAAAGACCGCCTGAAAGAACCGCGCGCGTTCATGGCTTGGCTGCGTGAAACGACGCTGAACCTGAAAGACTAGCGCGTCGGCACCGGCGTATCGCCGCGGTAGTCGTAGAAACCGCGCTTTGTCTTGCGGCCCAGCCAGCCAGCTTCCACGTATTTCGTCAAAAGCGGGCAGGGGCGATATTTGGTGTCAGCCAGCCCGTCGTGCAACACATTCATGATCGCAAGGCAGGTATCCAGCCCGATGAAATCTGCCAGCTCAAGCGGGCCCATGGGATGGTTGGCCCCCAGTTTCAGTGAGGTGTCAATCGACTGAACCGACCCGACCCCTTCGTACAGTGTGTAGATTGCTTCGTTGATCATCGGCATCAGGATGCGGTTGACGATAAAGGCTGGAAAATCCTCTGCCGTGGCAGACGTCTTGCCCAGCCGTTCAACAACGCCGTAACAGGCCTGAAAAGTGGGTTCGTCCGTGGCGATGCCGCGGATCAATTCGACCAGTTGCATGATCGGCACGGGGTTCATGAAATGAAAGCCCATGAACTTTTCGGGCCGGTCCGTCCGCGAGGCAAGGCGTGTGATCGAAATAGAAGAGGTGTTCGACGTCAGGATCGTGTCCGGCTTGAGATGCGGCACGAGGTCTTCGAAGATCGCGGTTTTGATCGTCTCGCGTTCTGTTGCGGCTTCGATGATCAGGTCGGTCTGGCCCAGATCGGTCAGGGTCTTGGTGGTGCTGATCCGTGCAAGCGCTTCTGACTTTTGGGTGTCGGTAATCAGGTCTTTGCTGACCTGCCGGTCAAGATTGCGGTCAATCGCGGCCAAGGCCGCCTGCAACGCATCCTCATTGATGTCGTTGAGGATGACTTGATATCCTGCAACGGCAAAAACATGGGCAATCCCGTTCCCCATCTGGCCCGCGCCAACGATGCCTACCTGTTCAATCGCCATGATCTATCCCTTGCAGCTTGCTTCACACCATAGGCCTGTGTCGGGGGGGGCTTCAAGGCGGGTCAAGCGCGAAAAATTTTCATCAAATTTGTTCATTAGGAAATTGTCAAAGGGATGGTGCGAATCTGCCCTCGGGTAAAAGCAGAGAATGCAGCAAAGGCCGGGGGCAAAATGAAACAGGAACTGATCGAACGCGAGCGTTTATCTTACGCGCCGTGCCGCTATGGATCATCCCGCATGCTATTTCGGGGGCCGCGAAAGCGTTTGGACAAACCTTATATCGCGTTTCTGGGCGGGACAGAAACATACGGTAAATTCATTGAAAAACCGTTCCCCGCTTTGGTCGAAAGGGCCATGCGGCAGACATGCGTGAATTTCGGCAGCGTGAACGGGGGCATCGATGCATTTGTAAACGACGGCACGGTGATGGATATCTGCCATAATGCCGACGTGACAGTGGTGCAGATCATGGGGGCGAACCTTTTGTCGAACCGGTTCTATTCTGTCCATCCGCGGCGCAACGACCGCTTTTTGCGTGCGTCAACGGTGCTTGAGGCGATCTATCAAGAGGTCGATTTTTCCGAATTCTCGTTCACGCGGCATATGCTGCAATCGCTGTTTCACCAATCAACGGACAGGTTCGAAACCGTTGTCGGCGAACTGCGTGAAGCATGGTTGGCGCGGATGCGCCTGTTGCTGAACCAGATCGGGGGAAATGTGATCCTGTTCTGGTTTTCCGACAGCGACCCCTCGAACAATCACTGGGCATCACAAGAGGGGCACCTGCAAATGGACCCGCTTTTTATCACGCGTGACATGATCGATCAGCTGCGCCCAATGGTCAAAGACGTGGTTATCGCCAAACCTTCGGCAGAGGCGCGCATCCGCGGAACGCATGGTATGATCTATCCACGGTCTCAGGAACGCGCGGCCCGTGAAATGATGGGCGTCGACTGCCACAAGGAGGCGGCGACAGCTTTGATCCCGCGCCTGCGCGAACATCTTTACGCACTATGAAGAAAGGCCCGCAGCGGGTGCTGCGGGCCTATGTTTTTCATGCTTTCCGGCCGGTGTCAGAGTTTGCTTGTCAGCTCTGGCACGGCGTCGAACAGATCGGCAACCAGACCGAAGTCGGCGACTTGAAAGATCGGCGCTTCTTCGTCTTTGTTGATCGCGACGATGATCTTGCTGTCCTTCATACCGGCAAGGTGCTGGATCGCACCCGAGATGCCGACAGCGACATAAAGATCAGGCGCAACCACCTTGCCTGTCTGGCCAACCTGCCAATCATTCGGGGCATAGCCACTGTCTACAGCGGCGCGCGACGCGCCCACGGCTGCATTCAGCTTGTCAGCGAGGGTTTCGATCAGGGCAAAGTCCGCCTCCGATCCGACACCGCGACCGCCGGACACAACAACACCAGCAGATGTCAGTTCAGGACGATCACTTGCCGCGACCTTGTCTTCCACCCATTCAGAGAGGGCAGGATCACCGGCTGCGGCGATGGTTTCAACAGAGGCAGACCCACCCATCGCGGCGGCATCAAAGCCCGCCGTGCGGATTGTCATGACTTTCTTTGCGTCAGAAGATTTGACCGTCTGGATCGCGTTTCCTGCATAGATCGGGCGCTCGAATGTGTCGGCATCGACGACGGCGGTCACTTCGGAAATAACCATCGCATCCAGCAAGGCCGCCACACGTGGCATCACGTTCTTGGCGTCCGTGGTGCCAGGGGCCACGATATGCGTGTAATCACCGGCAAGCGATACGATCAGGTCCGCAGTCGGCTCTGCCAGACGATGGCCCAGAACGGCGTCTTCGGCACAAAGCACCTTGGACACGCCTGCAATTTGTGCGGCTTCAGCGGCAGCAGCAGCGGCAGCAGCGCCAGCACACAGTACAGTGACATCGCCCAAGGCCTGCGCCGCGGTCACGGCTTTGGCTGTTGCGTCAACGGCCAAAGTGCCGTCTGTGACTTCACCAATCAGAAGAACAGTCATTATACAGCCCCCGCTTCTTTGAGTTTCTCGACAAGTTCGTCAACCGAACCGACCATGATGCCCGCTTTGCGCGCCTCGGGCTCGCTAGTGCTGACGATGCTCAGACGTGGGGTGACATCGACGCCGTAATCGGCAGGTGTCTTTTCATCCAAGGGTTTTTTCTTGGCTTTCATGATGTTGGGCAGCGATGCATAGCGCGGTTCGTTCAGGCGCAGGTCAACGGTGATGATCGTTGGCATCTTGACCTTGATGGTCTGCAGACCCCCGTCAACTTCGCGGGTGACCGTTGCGTGATCGCCGTCCACGTCCACTTCGGAGGCGAATGTGGCCTGTGACCAGCCCAACAGGGCGGATGTCATCTGGCCGGTCGCGTTCATGTCATTGTCGATCGCCTGCTTGCCGCAAAGGACCAGACCCGGCTCTTCTTCCTTGACGATGGCAGCAAGGATTTTGGCAACAGCCAAAGGCTCGATGTCGGTGTGCACATCGTCTGCAGCGACCACAAGGATCGCGCGGTCGGCACCCATGGCAAGGGCGGTGCGCAGTGTTTCCTGACTTTGCTTGACGCCGACGGAAACAGCCACAACCTCTTCGACCTTACCGGCTTCACGCAGGCGGATCGCTTCCTCGACGGCGATTTCGTCGAACGGGTTCATCGACATTTTGACGTTAGCGAGATCAACACCGGAGCCGTCCGCTTTGACACGAACCTTCACGTTGTAGTCGATCACGCGCTTGACGGGTACAAGGACCTTCATCTGCGTTCTTCTCCTAAGAATCTGATCATTTATCTTCTCGGATTGTTGTTATCCTGCGCGGGCGGGTGAAAACAGTGCAAAATCGACGCGGCAAGTGCTGGGGACGCCACGTTCTTGACGTGCGCGTCAGCTTTCGGCGGGTCAGATGGAGCAAGTTCCACCGGCAGCGCGCGGTTCGCGCTGGACCGGCACGCCACCTGTGCTATTGAACGGGCCAACCTGTTCCTGCACCAAAAAGGTCCTTCGCACATGTCCGACACCACACGCATTGTCCTATCCAGCGATCACGCCGCAATTCCGTTGCGGCGCACCATTGCCGAACATATTGCGTCCCAAGGCTATGAAGTCGTCGATATCGGCCCCACAACACCCGAAAGCACACCCTACCCCCAACACGGCGAGGCGGCGGCACGGCGTGTTGCCAGCGGTGATTGCAGCCTTGGTATTATTGTCTGCGGCACAGGGCAGGGCATCATGATGGCCGCCAACAAGATCAAAGGCATTCGCTGCGGTGCCTGTTCGGACACGTTTTCGGCCCGCATGATCCGCCAGCACAATGATGCCAACATGATCGCGCTGGGCGCGCGCGTCGTAGCCGAGGGGCTAGCGCTTGATATCGTCGATGCCTACCTGTCGGCCCAGTTCGAGGGCGGCCGCCATGCCACACGCGTCGACATGATCAACGCGCTGGAAGACTAGCGTTTATCCGCGGTTCGCACCCGGAACCCAAAGCACGTCGTTCTTGCCGTTGTCATTGGCGATCCGCGCGGCCTGAAAACACCAATCCGACAAACGGTTCAGGTATTTCACCGCCGCAGGGTTCACTGATTCCATGGTGGCAAGCTCGACCGTCAGCCGTTCGGCCCGCCGTGACA
>JBFEQR010000209.1:0-4990 GCA_041549425.1 Yoonia sp.
ATCGTGGCGGGGAAGGACAGGGTGTGGAAGGGCACGTTATCCTTGCCCATGAACTGGGTATAGGTCACGTCACCCGCGCCCTTGTCGGTGCGCCACCAGCGTTCCCAGTCAGTGCCTTTGCCCGCGTCTTCCCATTCTTGGGCGCAAGCGATGTATTCGATGGGAGCGTCGAACCAGACGTAGAAAACCTTGCCTTCCATGCCCGGCCAGTCCTCTGTGCCCTTCTTGACCGGAATACCCCAATCCAGATCGCGCGTGATGCCGCGGTCCTGCAAGCCGTCACCGTCGTTCAGCCATTTCTTGGCAATCGAGGTGGTCAGGATGGGCCAGTCTTTCTTGCTTTCGATCCATGCCGCCAGATCATCCCTAAGATTGGACTGGCACAGGTAAAGATGCTTGGTTTCGCGCACTTCCAGATCGGTTGATCCTGAAATGGTGGAATGGGCGTTGATCAGGTCGGTCGGGTCCAGCTGCTTGGTGCAGTTGTCGCACTGGTCGCCGCGCGCACTTTCAAAGCCGCAGTTGGGGCAGGTGCCCTCGATATAACGGTCGGGCAGGAAACGGCCATCGGCCTTGGAATAGACCTGTTCTTCGGTGACTTCACGGACCAGGCCCATCTCTGCCAGACGGCCTGCAAAGGCTTGGGTCAGTTTGTGGTTCTGCGGGCTGGAGGACCGGCCAAAGTGGTCAAAGGACAGACGGAACCCTGCGGCAATACGGGCCTGCACATCATGCATTTCGGCGCAGTATTCCGCGACCGGCTTGCCCGCTTTGGCTGCGGCCAGTTCCGCAGGGGTGCCGTGTTCGTCGGTGGCGCAAAGAAACAGCACCTCATGCCCTCGCTGGCGCAGGTAGCGGGCGTATAGATCGGCGGGCAACTGGCTGCCCACCAGATTGCCAAGATGTTTGATCCCGTTGATGTAGGGAATGGCGGATGTGATCAGATGGCGGGCCATAGGCAAGTCCTTGCAGATTTGAGAGCCTATCTAACGGGGTCGCGGGGCAGATGCCAGATGCTGCGGTTACTCTTTCTTTTCACGACTGCGCCCCAAAAGCCGCCCGATGCCAAAGCTGGTGCGGGGCGAATAGATATAGCGTGTACGCTCTTGCGGGGCGCGGCGGACCCGCATCCGGCGCAGGCCGAAAACCACCAGAACCAGATGCCCCACCGAGATAAAGTAGAACAGGGCAGATGGCCCATAGGCTGCGATCAGGGCCGATGTGGTCAGGGGGGCGGCAATCGCGCCCACTGCAAAGAAAAACATCAGTGCAGCCGACAGTTCGACCCGCTGATCGGAAGTCGCAAAATCATGGGCATGGGCGGCGGCGACCGAATAGATCGGAAAGGTCGTAAGCCCGAAAAAGAACGACGCCAGCATGACGCTGGTACTGCCCAGCCCCGAGGTCGAAACGGTGACAGCACAGGCCGCCATAGCCGCCACCGACAGCCAGATCATGACCCAGCGGCGGTCATACTTGTCGGCCAGCCATCCCACCGGATACTGCGCAATCGCGCCGCCCGCGACAAAGGCCGCAAGAAACGAACCGATCTGACCCGCGCTTAACCCGACCTCCTGACCGTAGATCGGGCCGACCATGCGGAACGATGCGCTGGACATCGCCGCAACCAGAACGGCGGCAACAGCCATGGGCGAACAGGCCCATGCCAATGACGGGCGCAGCCTTGTGGCTTTGGGCGTCTTGGGCTGGGGCAGACGCGTCAGCGTTAGCGGCAACAATGAGGCACAGCACAGGATCGTCAGGATATTATAGGCGATATAGGTTTCGACACTCGCCAGCGCCCCGATCATGAATTGCGCAACAAGCGATGCGCCGGTGTCGGCGATCCGGTAGGTGGCCATGGCGCGGCCGCGTGTCTCGTTCGTGACTTTGGCCTGCAGCCATGCCTCGATCACGGTATAGCAGCCGGCCACGCAGATGCCCGACCCGATGCGGAAAAATGCCCATGCCCAAGGGTCGACGATGATGACATGCGCGGCCAGCCCGATCGCCCCCATCGCGGTGCAGGTGGCAAAGGCGCGGCTGTGGCCCACGCTGCCCATCAGGCGCGGCACCCACCAGCATCCGATAAAAAAGCCCAGAAAATGCGCCGATCCCAGAAAGCCGACCTGCGCTTGCGAAAATCCGGTCTCGAGCCCTGTCAATGCATCCAATGGGCCAACACCGCCCGATGAAAGCTGCAAAAGGGCCACAGAGAGAAACAGGGCGGCAAATGAGATAATCAGGCGCATAGGCCAGTGATGCGCCGGTTCGTGTGGCGATACTAGTGGGGAATCGACGCGCTATGTCGTCTTTGTGCTCTTGCTCTTGCGGCTGCGCGCATTAGGGTCAGGCGCGAACAAGATTTGAGGCGCTCCTGATGAAACAACTCCCCCTTGGCCGCACCGATATCATGGTCAGTGAATGGTGCCTTGGCACGATGACCTACGGCAACCAGACCCCGCAGGACGATGCGCACCGCCAGATCGACATGGCGCTGGATGCAGGGATCAACTTTCTCGACACCGCAGAGATGTATCCGGTCAACCCGATCAGCGCCGAAACCGTGGGCTTGTCCGAGCAGATCATCGGCAACTGGCTGGCCAGAACCGGTCGCCGCGACGAAGTGGTGATCGCGACCAAAGTGTCCGGCAACAACCCCGGCTGGGTGCGCGAGGGGCGCGGCTATGACGGTGCGGTCATCCGTGAGGCTGTGGATACGTCGCTGAAGCGTTTGCAGACGGATGTGATCGACCTGTACCAGATGCACTGGCCTGTGCGCGGCTCTTACATGTTCCGCCAGAACTGGACCTATGATCCGTCCGGCCAGAACCGTCAGGAAACCATGGACCACATGTTGGACGTGCTCGAGGCGCTGGGCGATATGGTCAAGGCGGGCAAAATTCGCAGCATCGGCATGTCCAACGAAAGCGCGTGGGGCATGACCAAATGGATCGATCAGGCCGAGGCGGCAGGCCTGCCGCGCATGGCGTCGGTGCAGAACGAATATTCCTTGCTTTGCCGTCTTTATGACACCGACATGGCCGAGATGGCGGTGAATGAAGATGTGACGCTTTTGTCCTTCTCGCCGCTGGCCTGTGGTTTGCTGACAGGCAAATACCAGAACGGGGCCGTGCCTGCGGGCAGCCGCAAGTCGATCAACGAAAATCTGGGCGGGCGCGTGACAGAGCGGCTGTGGCCCGCCGTGCAGGCCTATCTTGATCTGGCGGCCAAACACGGGCTTGATCCGGTGCATATGGCAATGGCGTGGCAGCGCACACGGCCATTTGCGGTGTCGGCAATCTTCGGGGCCACGACGGCCGATCAGCTGACGCAAATCCTTGCGGGCAAAGATGTGGTGCTATCGGCTGATGTCGTCGCCGAGATCGACGCCCTGCACCGCGCGTACCCGATGCCTTATTAAGGGGGCAAAACCCCTTATGCCAAAGGAACCTTGAACCGCGTTTCCGTTTGTAGCTTAATCTCTTCAAGCTCCATTCCCATGCATCGGGTGTCAATGCGCTTCCGGCAAAAGGTAACCCATGGGTAACCTGCCATCGGGGACGCTTGCCAGCCGACACTTCCGTCTTGTGCGGCTGGCCGTTTTCAGCAAATGTCCCCGAAACAAAAAGGAGAGACCGCAATGCCGCTTGAGATGAACCGTGAGGTCTTTATCACCTGTGCTGTCACAGGCTCCGGCGCGACGCAGGACCGCAGCCCGCATGTCCCCCGTTCGCCGCAACAGATCGCAGACAGCGCGATTGATGCCGCCAAGGCCGGTGCCGCCATCGTGCATTGCCACGTGCGCGATCCCGAAACCGGCGCGCCTTCGCGTGATCTGGCGCTTTACCGCGAAGTGACGGACCGCATCCGTGATGCAGAGGTAGACGTGATCCTGAACCTGACCGCAGGTATGGGGGGTGACATCGTCTTTGGCGGGACCGAGACGCCTTTGCCCGCCGCGGCGGGCACGGATATGGTCGGCGCAACAGAACGCGTGGCCCATGTCGCGGCATGTCTTCCCGAGATTTGTACGCTTGATTGCGGCACGATGAACTTTGCCGAAGCCGATTACGTGATGACGAACACACCCGGCATGTTGGTCGCTATGGGGCGGATGATGACCGATCTGGGCGTCAAACCCGAGATCGAAGCCTTTGACACCGGCCATTTGTGGTACGCCAAGCAACTGGTCAAGGACGGCGTTCTGGACAGCCCTGCGTTGGTGCAGCTTTGCATGGGGGTGCCCTGGGGCGCGCCGGATGACCTGAACACCTTTATGGCGATGGTCAACAACGTGCCGGACGACTGGACGTTTTCGGCCTTCGGGCTGGGACGGTCGCAGATGCCCTATGTTGCGGCCTCTGTGCTGGCGGGCGGCAACGTGCGCGTCGGGCTGGAAGACAACCTGATGCTGGATCGCGGCGTGCTGGCCACCAACGCGCAACTGGTCGAGCGCGCGGCGGGGATCGTGGAAAATCTGGGCGCCAAGGTTATCGGGCCGGATCAGGTCCGCGCAAAGCTGGGCCTGACCAAACGCGCACCTGCCGGCGCATGAGGGTCATTGCCCTGATTCTTTTGCTGTCCGGATGCAGCTATCTTGAGGTCTACCGCGACACCGATGTCGCGATATCCTCGAAAGCTGTGTTCGACGCAGAGCGCTATACCGGCGTCTGGCACGAGGTTGCCCGCTTTCCTGTGCCGTTTGAGGCAGGTTGCGTTGGCGTCACGGCAGAATACGGATTGCGCGACGACGGGTTGCTTTCTGTCCTCAATATCTGTCGCGATGCAGAGGGCAACGAAACGTCGCGCATCAACGGCACCGCCGAGATTGTCGGGCCTGCCCGCTTGAAGGTACGCTTTGCCAGCGTGCCTTTTGTGGCTGCGGACTATTGGGTTTTGTGGACCGACGAAGAGTATCGCACCGCGGTTGTGGGCGCGCCCAACGGCCGCTCTGGCTGGATATTGAACCGCACGCCGGATATTCGTG
>JBFEQR010000210.1:0-4987 GCA_041549425.1 Yoonia sp.
CATAGGGGTCGCGGTCCGACACGCGCAAATCGGGTTCGACCGCGCGCGCCTGTTTGGTGCGTTCGGCCATGCGCGCCATATGCGCCTGCCAAACGGCCTCTGACGCGGCATCGCCGCTGCCGATGGCTTGCGTGTCGCCGATGGCAGCGATGGGGCGCCCGGGCAAGTGGCTGTCCACGCGCGCGACGGCGTCAGCGTGGCTGGGCCAGTCAAAACGGCGCAGCCCCCATGCGAATGTCGCGACAAGACCGATGACCGCAATGACCGCGCCGCCCCAGAACACCTCGAGCGGGGCGATATCGTGCCACCCCATCAGCAACGGGGTGAGTGTCAGGAAAACCATACTCCAGAACGGCCAGAACGCGCGCACAAGCTGTTCGGCCACCATACCCAGACGGGTGGCGGCAACAGGCAGGCGCAGGTGGCGCATGGCATCGTGCTGGTCTTGCAGCGGCCTTCTCCCCTTTGCGCGACGCGGGCCGTTTCGGTCAGGTCTGGCTTAGTCCAGCCACTCTGGGACCCTATCGCGTGCAATCATCTCTTCATAGGTAGGGCGCGGGCGGATAACTGCAAATTGATCGCCATGCACCAGAACCTCGGGGATCAGCGGACGCGAGTTATATTCCGACGACATCACCGCGCCGTAGGCCCCCGATGAGCGGAAAGCGACCAGATCATCGGCGGCAACCCGCGGCATTTCGCGGCCCTTTGCAAAGGTGTCGCCGCTTTCGCAGATCGGGCCGACGATATCATATTTCGCCTGCTCTGCGCCCGCTTCGGGTTCAATAACGGGCACGATATCGTGCCATGCCTCATACATGGCGGGCCGGATCAGATCGTTCATCGCCCCGTCGATGATCAGAAAGTCGCGGTCTTCGCCGGATTTCACATAGATTACCTTGGACACCATCAGACCGGCATTGCCTGAAATCAGGCGTCCGGGTTCAATCTCGATCTCGCAGCCCAGATGACCGACAGTGCGTTGAATCAGCGCACCATAGTCAGTTGGCAGGGGTGGCGCCTCGTTTGAGCGGGTGTAGGGGATGCCCAGACCGCCACCAAGATCAAGGCGCGTGATCTCGTGGCCGTCTGCGCGCAGTTGTTCGGTCAGTTCGGCGACCTTGTTGTAAGCCGCCTCGAACGGGGCCAGTTCGGTCAGTTGCGACCCGATATGCACGTCAATCCCGACAATCCGCAGCCCCGCCATTTTGGCGGCCATCGCATAGACGTCGCGGGCGCGGCTGATGGGGATACCGAATTTGTTCTCGGACTTGCCTGTCGCGATCTTGGCGTGCGTTTTGGCGTCGACGTCAGGGTTCACGCGCACGGTAATCGGCGCCACGACGCCCAATGATTGCGCCACCTGATCCAGCACGATCATCTCGGGTTCGCTTTCGACGTTGAACTGCCGGATGCCCCCCTCAAGTGCGAGCCGCATTTCATCTGCGGTCTTGCCCACGCCGGAAAAGACGATCAGGTCACCGGGGATACCGGCGGCCTTGGCGCGCAGATATTCACCCGCAGAGACCACATCCATGCCTGCGCCTGCATCGCCCAAAAGCTTGATCACGGCCTGATTGGACAGGGATTTCATCGCAAAACAGATCAGATGATCGCCCCACGACAAAGCCTCGTCAAACAGGGTGAAGTGCCGTTTGAGCGTGGCTGTCGAATAGACATAGAAAGGGGTGCCCACGGCGGCGGCGATATCTGCCACCGGCACGTCTTCGGCGTAAAGTGCGCCGTTGCGATAGAGAAAATGATCCAAGCCTATGATCCTTGTCCAAAACCAGTTCTGGACATAGCAGATCGGGGCCAAAGACCAACCCTGATTTGCAGCGCCTAGGCTGTGCGGCCACGCAGGTAAAGATACAGCGGCAAGCCGCAGCTTACCCCGATGCAAAACGTGGCCGGGATTGCGATCAGGCTCAGCCAATTTTTCTGCGAAAATGCCTCGTAGATGATCCAGAGCGTCAGTGTGACCGCCGCAATCGTCAAATCCCAGACCAGTCCGCTGGTCGCGGCGTTGACGTGCCATGCGTCAACCATCGCCATAATGTCCCAGCCTTCGGACTGGAACCATGTGATGAAATAATACATCGGGTGGATCGCGCCCCAGATCGCGAGCGCCAGAAAGACCTTGCGCATCAAAAGCCGATCCCGACCGACACGGTGCCGTTGGATGCCCCGACACTTGCGCCCGTTGTCACCCCGTTTGAACCGACACCGATACCCACACTCGCGTTGGGCGTCAGCGGCGGGCCATCGGCACCACAGGCGGCCAGGGCCGCCAGGGTCAAAATCAGGGCAAGTCGTTTCACTTCAAAACCTCTTTCCAATGCGCGATCTGCGCGCGGACGCCCGATGGTGCTGTGCCGCCGAAACTGGTCCGCGACGCGACCGAGTTCTCGACACCCAGCACATCGAATACATCTGCGCGAATGCCGTCGTGGACGGTCTGCATATCCGCCAAGGTCAGGTCAGGCAGATCACAGCCTTTTTCTTCGGCCATGGCAACCAACGATCCGGTGACATGATGTGCGTCACGGAACGGCAGCCCCAGTTCGCGCACCAGCCAGTCGGCCAGATCGGTGGCTGTCGAAAATCCGCTGGCGGCGGCGGCTTTGAGGTTGTCGCGCTGCGCGGTCATATCCGCCACCATCCCCGTCATCGCGGCCAGCGCCAGCATCAGGTTATCGGCCGCATCAAAGGTCTGTTCCTTATCTTCCTGCATGTCCTTGGAATAGGTCAGCGGCAGCCCCTTCATGACGGTCATCAAGGCCACATTCGCCCCGAAGATCCGCCCGATCTTGGCGCGGATCAGTTCAGCGGCGTCCGGATTGCGCTTTTGCGGCATGATCGACGAACCGGTTGACCACTTGTCGGACATCTTCACGAAACGGAACTGCGCCGATGACCAGATCACCAGTTCTTCGGCCAGACGGCTTAGGTGCATGGCGCAGATGCTGGCCGACGCCAGAAACTCCAGCGCGAAATCGCGGTCAGACACGGCATCAAGCGAATTGGGCATGGGCCGGTCAAAGCCCAGCGCCTCTGCCGTCATTTGCCGGTCAATCGGAAAGGACGTGCCCGCAAGTGCCGCCGCACCCAAAGGCGAGGTATTCATCCGCTTGCGCGCATCGGCAAACCGTGACCGGTCGCGCGCGAACATCTCGACGTAGGCCAGCATGTGGTGGCCCCATGTGACAGGCTGCGCCGTCTGCAAATGGGTAAAGCCCGGCATCACCCAGTCGGCACCAGCCTCTGCCTGCCCTAACAAAGCGCCCTGCAAAGCAGCCAAAGCCGCGTCCGCCTGATCGCATTGATCCCGCACCCAAAGGCGGAAATCGACGGCAACCTGATCGTTGCGCGACCGTGCTGTGTGCAAACGCCCCGCCGGTTCGCCGATCAGGTCGCGCAAACGCGCCTCGACGTTCATGTGGATATCTTCAAGGGCGGTGGAAAAAGGAAACTCGCCCGTTTCAATCTCTGACAATACGGTGAGAAGGCCTTCCCTGATCGCCTTTGCATCGCTATCTGAGATGATGCCTGTGGCGGCCAACATGGCGGCATGGGCGCGTGAACCTGCGATGTCTTGGGGTGCAAGGCGGCGGTCATACCCGATCGAGGCGTTGATCGCCTCCATGATCGCGTCTGGTCCGGCGGCAAAACGCCCGCCCCACATGGTGTTTGCAGATTTGGTCATAAAGGATATCGCCTATGCGCAAGTTAACGTCAGCCCTGCTTTATACGGCCCTTACCCTTGCTGCAACTACCGGCCATGCCGATGTCGCCGCCGCCGAGGCCATGCGGACAGGCGATATGCGCAAGCTGATCTTTCACAGTGCCGCGATAGATCCCGTCGATGTGGCGTTCACCGCCGAGGACGGCAGCGAAATGACGCTTGCCGCATTCGAGGGGAAGCATGTGCTTTTGAACTTCTGGGCCACGTGGTGCGCGCCCTGCCGCAAGGAAATGCCGCATCTGGCGGCCTTGCAGGACAGCATGGGCGGCGATGATTTCGAAGTTGTCACGATCGCCACAGGGCGCAACCCCCGCCCCGCGCTGGAGCGGTTTCTGGCCGAGATCGGCGTCGATAACCTGCCGCTGCATACTGACCCCCGCCAGACACTGGCCCGCAACATGGGCGTGCTTGGCTTGCCCGTGACCATCATTCTTGATCCCGAAGGCCGCGAAATCGCGCGTATGCAGGGCGAAGCGGATTGGTCGGGCGAGAATGCAGTCGCCATTCTGCAAACCCTGATGGGTGACAAAAGCTAGGCGCGGCCAGCCGTCGAGGACAGCAAAAGCGGGTCAATGCCCATCAGCTTGAGTGCTGCGTGCCATTTGCGCCCGTCATCCGCCCCAAAGACCACGTCTTTGGACGCAGGGCAGGTCAGCCATCCGTTCTTGCCGATTTCATATTCCAATTGCCCCGGTCCCCAACCGGCGTAGCCCAAAGCCAGCAGCGACACCGCAGGGCCAGCACCCTTGGCGATATCTTCCAGAACCTGCAGCGTTGCCGTCATGCGGAATGTGTCATCGACATGCAACGTGCCCTCGTCGGCTTCGTAGTCGCTGGAATGCAGGACGAAACCGCGCTGCTGCTCAACCGGACCGCCATAGTGCACTGCGACGTCGGGCAAGCTGGGGGATTTCGGGATTTCCAGTTGCTCAAGCAGTTTTGCAAATCCGATTCCGGGCTGTGGTTTGTTGATGACAAGTCCCATGCTGCCTTCACCGGAGTGTGCGCAGAGATAAATCACCGTCTTTGCGAACCGGGGATCGGACATGTCGGGCATCGCGATCAGCAACTTGCCCGCCAGAGATGTGTCGGTCATGTTCATCCTCTTAAGATGTGTAACCTGCGCCTGTGACGCAAGAGCAACCGTCACAAACGTTGGCGGAAACGTGACTTTCCATTGCGCACGGTTTGTCCCAATGAGGGGGTATGCGCAAGAACTTGCTTTCCCTCCTCGCCCTTGCG
>JBFEQR010000211.1:0-4980 GCA_041549425.1 Yoonia sp.
CCGACGTCGGTTGAGGCAGGGCGTTTCGCGGGCTATCGCGATGCGGGGGTGAACCGTATTTCGATGGGGATACAAGCGCTGAACGACCGCGACCTGAAGGCGCTCGGTCGGCTGCACACGGCAACGGAGGCAATGCAAGCCTTTGATATTGCAAGGGATGTTTTCAATCGGGTGAGTTTTGACCTGATCTATGCGCGGCAGGATCAGACACCGGCAGCATGGGAGGCGGAGTTGCGGCAAGCGCTGGGCCTCGCGGTTGATCATCTGTCGCTTTACCAGCTGACGATTGAAGATGGCACAGCCTTTGGTGACCGCTATGCTGCGGGCAGGTTGCGGGGTTTGCCGGATGATGATCGCGCTGCCGATATGTATGATATGACGCAGGACATATGCGCTGCTGCCGGTTTTCACGGGTATGAAGTATCCAATCACGCCGCGGAAGGCTGTGAAAGCATCCATAACAAGATCTATTGGCGCTATGGTGATTATGCCGGCATTGGCCCCGGTGCGCATGGACGGCTGACGCTGCATGGCCAACGGTATGCGACAGAGGCCCAACTGTCACCGTTGGGGTGGTTGGCGCAAGTCAACAAAACCGGAAACGGCGATCTGTCGCGAACGCCACTGGATGCGGATGCGCAGATGTCAGAGCTTCTTTTGATGGGACTGCGGTTGTCCGACGGGGTGGCGCTCGCCCGTGTTCCACGATTGAATGAAGAGTCTTATGTCAACAAAATCAATGTGTTACGTGATATGGGGATGGTTGAAATATTGGAAAGCCATTTATCCGTCACGCCGCAAGGAAAGCCTGTTTTGAATGCGGTCTTGCGCGAGCTGTTGGGCGCCTAACCCCCTGACAACGCGCGCAACAGATCGTCAAGCTGGTCAAGGGTCTTGTACCCGATGACCATTTTTCCGGCCTCGCCATCTGCGCCATGGTCAATCGTGACTTTCATACCTAAGGCGGCGGAAAGTTCGTTTTCGATCTGGACGGTATCGGCATCTTTGGGAACAGGTGCGCCCGGCACGCTGCGTTTCCTGATGGCGGGTCCCTTCTTGGCCAGCTTTTCGGTTTCGCGCACGGAAAGTTTCCGCTGGATCACCTCGCGGGCGAGCTGCACCGCCTGATCGTGGCCAACCAATGCGCGCGCATGTCCCGCGCTGAGCTGTCCGGCAGTCAGGTAGTTCTGGATCTCGTTCGGAAGCGTGAGAAGGCGCAACAGGTTTGCGATGTGACTGCGGCTTTTGCCGAGAGCTTGCGATAGCTTATCTTGTGTATGACCAAAACGATCCATCAACTGCTTGTAGCCTGCGGCCTCGTCCATGGCGTTCAGATCGTCGCGCTGGATGTTTTCGATGATGGCGATTTCGAGGACTTCTGTATCGTCATAGTCGCGCACCAACACCGGAATTTCGTGCAGTTTTGCCATTTGCGCGGCACGCCAACGCCGTTCACCGGCGACGATTTCAAAGCTTTGCACTGCGTCTGCGCGGCGTCGCACGATCAGCGGCTGGATCACGCCTTTTTCGGCGATCGAATCGGCAAGTTCTTTCAGCGCGTCTTCTTTGAAGGTGCGTCTTGGCTGATCGGGGTTTGGCTGGACCTGCTCGATCGGGACCACTAGATCGGGGCGTTTTGGCGTGGACTGTGGCGTATCCTCTGGCGTGACGTCGGACATCAAAGCAGAAAGGCCACGCCCGAGGCCGCGTGATTTTTTTGGGGTGCGTGTCATCTATGCGGCCTTCTTTTTCGTTGTTCTGTCAATCACTTCTTGGGCCAGCGCACGATATGCAATGCTGCCTTTTGAATTGCTGTCGTAGGTCAGGACGGGGATGGCGAACGACGGTGCCTCGCTCAGCCGGACGTTGCGGGGGATGACGGTTTTGAAAACCATGTCGCCCATGTTTTGGCGCGCGTCGTCCTCGACCTGCAGCGAAAGGTTGTTGCGCTGATCGTACATTGTCAGCGCGATGCCTTCGATCCGAAGGCCGGGGTTTGCGGTCTGGCGCACATCGCGCACGGTTAGAATCAGTTGGGACAAACCTTCGAGCGCAAAGAATTCGCTTTGCAGCGGGACAATGATGGAATGCGCCGCAACCATCGCATTCACTGTCAATATGTTGAGCGACGGCGGGCAATCTATCAATATATAGTCGTATCGCAAGGCCGCCGCTGCATCGCTGCGCAAGACATCGTTGAGCAGAAAGCTGCGTTTCGCGTTGTCGATCAGTTCGAGGTCGGCAGAGCTGAGGTCTGTCGTGGCGGGGACGATATCCAGCAGTTCGACGGTTGTTTTCTGGATCGCCTCTGTGATTTCGGCATCGCCGGACAACAGATCGTAGGTTGTGACATCGCGCTGGTCATGGGCGACACCCAGTCCGGTTGAGGCGTTTCCCTGCGGATCAAGGTCGATCAGCAGGACGTGTTTGCCTTGCTCGGCCAGCGCCGCGCCAAGATTGATCGTTGTTGTCGTTTTTCCTACGCCACCTTTTTGGTTCGCCACCGCGATGATTGTCGTTTGCATGTCGGGGTTAGGTGCCACGGGCGTGTATCCTTTGCATGACCAGTATGCGCGCCTCAGGATCAGTGAAACTGGCGTGATCTTCAAGATCAAACATCCAGTTCTTTTGCGCATCAGCAACTTCTTGAGCGGCCTGTCGCCCCTTGTGAAGCAGACAGAGACCGTCGGGTTTTATGTGCCGCGAAACCAGCGGCAAAAGAGCAGATAATGCGGCGAGGGCACGCGCAGACACAACATCTGCGTTCTGCGGGGGGGCTGATTCAATACGTTCGGAGAGGACGGTAACCGGCAGATCAAGCTCGCGCTTGGCCGTTCTGAGAAAGGCTGATTTCCTCTGATCGCTTTCGATGAGCGTGAAATGGGCCTTGGGGTGTTTTTCCTTGCCAAGGATGGCCATCACGATTCCCGGAAAGCCGCCGCCGCTGCCCAGATCCACCCAGCTTTCGAAGGCGTCGGGCGCAAAACGGTAGAGTTGCACCGAATCGACAATATGTCTGTTCCATATGTCATCCACGGAACCGCGTGCGATCAGATTGATCTTGGGCGTCCATTTAGTGGTTAATGCGGCAAAAGCCTCTAAATCTGCGATTGTTTCACGTGAAACATCGACGCCCGCCAACATCGTCCGCATCTACGCCGCCCCTGTCGTCTGCTGTTGCTTCTTCAGCGCGGCGATAATCAGCATGAGAGCGGCCGGCGTCATCCCTTCGATCCGTCCTGCATGAGCGATGGTTGCGGGGCGGCTTGCCTTGAGCTTTGACGCGAGTTCATTCGACAGACCCGAAATGGTGCCGAAATCCAGATCATCAGGGATATGCTGCTGTTCGTCACGCTCCATCGCCGCGATATCCCGCGCCTGCCGTGCGATATAGTGGGCGTAAAGCGCATCTTTTTTGATCTGATCGCGCACAGGGGCGGAAATAGCGCTCATATCCTGCCCGATCTCTTCCATCTGGGGAAAGTCAAAATCAGCCAAAGCCAATGCATCCAAAGCGGTTCGTCGCGGTCCATCCGCGTTCAACTTGGCACCTGTGCTGGCGATATCGCGGGCAGATAAGGTAATTTCGGAAAGTTTCTGTCTGGCTTGATTGATATTCGCCATCTTTTCACTGAACGAAGACCAACGCGCATGACCCACGCAGCCCAGTTGATGCCCCTTTTCCGTCAATCGCTGATCCGCATTGTCTGCGCGCAATGACAGGCGGAACTCGGCACGGGAGGTAAACATGCGATACGGCTCTGACACGCCACGCGTGATCAGATCGTCAATCATCACGCCAATGTAGGATTCGCGCCTACTAAAGGTGACAGGCTCCTTGCCTTTCGCCACCGCCGCGGCATTGAGGCCCGCAATAAGCCCTTGGGCTGCCGCCTCTTCGTAGCCGGTTGTTCCATTGATTTGCCCCGCCAAGTACAGCCCCGGCACATCGCGCAATTCCAATGTCATCCGCAGCGCGCGCGGATCGACATAATCATATTCAATGGCATAACCAGGCTGCAAAATTGTCGCGTTTTCAAGGCCATAGATGGAATGAACATAGTCTTCCTGCGTATCCAGCGGCAAAGACGTCGAAATCCCGTTGGGGTAAACCGTGTGATCATTCACACCCTCTGGCTCCAGAAAAATCTGATGCGAGGTCTTTTCGGCAAAGCGCACAACCTTGTCTTCAATCGAAGGGCAATAGCGAGGGCCAACACCGTCAATATGACCACCGTACATTGCGGACCGATCCAGATTGGCCCGAATAATGTCATGTGTCTTTTCGTTGGTGTGCGTGATCCCGCAATCAATCTGCGGCGCGTATGGCCCTTTGGACAGGAACGAAAACAACACCGGATCATCATCACTTGGCTGCACTTCCAACTTGTCCCAGGCAATTGTCCGCCCGTCCAGTCGGGGGGGCGTTCCTGTTTTCAAACGGCCAAGCGGCAGGCCAAAGCTATCCAGTCGTTCAGCCATCTTTACAGACGGATCATCACCCATTCGGCCACCCGGACGGGACACATCACCAATATGGATCACCCCCCGCAAAAAGGTCCCCGTTGTCAGGATGACGCTTTGCGCCGAAATCTGTGACCCGTCCCGCAGGATCACGCCAGTCACCCTTTGACCCTGCATCATCAAATCGGTCGCTTCCGCCTCAAGAATTGCGAGGTTTCCAAGCAGCGCCAGCTCTGCCTGCATTTCGGACCGATAGATCGCACGGTCGGATTGCGCGCGCGGGCCCTGCACTGCAGGGCCTTTTTTGCGGTTCAACAGACGAAACTGAATTCCAGCCTTGTCCGCCACGCGACCCATGACACCGTCCAGCGCATCAATTTCACGCACCAGATGCCCCTTACCCAGACCACCGATGGCAGGATTGCAGGACATCACCCCGATCGAGGCTTTGGTCAATGTAATCAGCGCTGTACGGACGCCCATACGCGCCGCAGCATGGGCTGCCTCGGCACCTGC
>JBFEQR010000212.1:0-4978 GCA_041549425.1 Yoonia sp.
CAAACCGGAACTGGTTTTTCTGGACGAACCCAGCGCGTCGCTGGACGGGCGCGCGACCCGCGAAATCGAAGCAATCCTGCTGGCGACCCGCGCGGCGGGTACCGGTCTGATCCTGTCGACACATGACTTGGGGCAGGCCCGTAGGTTGGCGGATCGTGTGATCTTCCTACTCAACGGCCATGTGCACGAAGCCGCTTCGGCCACAGCGTTTTTCGAAGGCCCGAAAACACCGCAAGCAAGGGCATTTCTCAACGGAGACATTGTCGAATGATGCGTCAACTCGCCATTACCCTGATCGCTATTTGCACCGCGACCGCCATTCAGGCCGCCGACGTCATGCGCATGGCTGTCACCACATCCTTTCACAACTCGGGTCTGGCAGAGGTTCTTTTGCCCCAGATCGAAACGGACTTGGGTCTGGAGGTGCAATTGCTTGTCGTCGGTACGGGGCAGGCCCTGAAATTGGGTCAGGCGGGCGATGTCGACGCGATTTTGGTCCATTCCAAAGCGGCGGAAGAAGCTTTTGTCGCACAAGGCTATGGCACGCACCGGCGCGAGATCATGTATAATGATTTCGTATTCATCGGGCCTTCGGATGACCCTGCGGGACTGGCGGAGGCTGCGGATGCATCCGACAGCCTGCAAAGGATTGCGGCTGCTACTGCGCCGTTTGTCAGCCGTGGCGATGACAGCGGAACCCATAAAAAGGAACTTGCTTTGTGGGCTGCCGCGGGCGTTGTGCCGGATGGACCGTGGTACAATGCGGTCGGCGCAGGGATGGGTGCGGCCTTGAACACGGCGGCAGGTCTGAATGCCTATATCCTGTCCGACCGCGCCAGTTGGCTGAACTTTGGCAACAAGGCCGATCTGGCGCTGTTGTTCGCAGGTGATCCGGTCTTGTTCAATCAATACGCCTATTTGCCGGTGAACCCCGAATTGCACCCGCATGTAAAGGCTGAACTGGCGGCGCAGCTTGAAGGCTGGCTGACCAGTGAGCGCGCAAAGGACCTGATCGACACCTACCGGATCGACGGTGAGACATTGTTCGTGTTCAACGCGGTACCCGCAGAGTAACGGCGACTATTCGTCTAGCGACCCGTGGATTGCAAATTGATCAAGCGCCGCATCCTGCCGTTCAATCACACGGTAGGTTTCGCGCACGCCAGCCTCTGACAATTCGCGGGAAACTGTCAAAAGATCATTGGCCGCGTGATCCTCGCAAAGCGCGGTCATCTGGGCGATTTCTTCGTGCGCGACGGGCAGGGCGGCCTCGGTTGAGGGCGCGCCATAGTAGGTGACGAAATGCCGTGCAAGAAGCTGTGCAAGGGTCTCGATCTCGTTGGGTTCAATCGCGGTGACCGCGACAAAGGTCACCCGCCCGCCGGTTTCCAGCCCGAACCAGCCATTTGCAAAGGCCTGTCGCGCTTTGCCGGTCAGATCGCCCTCGGTCCAGTTGGAAAACTCGAAGCCGCCCGAGATGCACCATTCACCGGTGCGCGCGGGGCTTGCAAAGACACGTTGGTCGCTTTCGTCAAAATGGATCGCGCGCGCAAGTTTCATCAGGCAGCTTCCTTTATCAGATCGGTCAGAGGGATCAGGTGGGTCGTTTGATCATCGCGCAGCAACATGCCGAAATCCGCGTCAACGCCAAGGAATGTCCCGTGCAGGTCGCCGTGTGATGCGGCTTCGCCCATGCCATGGGCCAGTCCGCGCCATTCGGCATGCAGTTTCTGGCCATTGGTGCCTTCCCATCGGTTGATCAGGTTCAGCGTGTGGCGCGCCCATGCCTCGATCAGGGTGCGCGGATCGACATCGGCGCAGCCTTCTGCATAAAGCGCTGTCTGGTCAGGCGATGTCCCCGGATCGTCGCTGTCCGGCAACAAGGGCAGGGTAAACCCCACGACAAGCCAGTCCGGCACTGCCGCTGGATCGGTCGTATCGCAAAGCACGTCAAAGCGGCCACAGGCCGCGCCGTTGATGCGCAAACCGCCATCCCAGTCCAGATGCACTGCAACCTCTGGCGGGGCCAATGCGCCCAGGGCGTTCTGAAAACCCACACCGCATAGCGGCAGCATGGCCATTGCCTTGGCCAAAGGTACCTCGGGGGCGAAGACCAGCGCGGCCTCGATCCGCATGGCGCCCAAGACATAGGCCACCAGCCCCGCATCGCATCCCAGTGTGGCGCGCCGTGCGGCATGGCCCAAGGCGTCTCTTTCGGCGGCCTCGCCCCACATCAGCGGTGGAAAGGTCAGTGCGGTATCGCTCATGCGGCACCCTGTGCCACAAGTGCGGCTGCGACGTCCTGAAAGGCTTTGGCCTGTGCGCTGTCGGGTTGGCTGACAGTGACGGGCGCGCCGCCATCGGCGGCCAGTCGGATTTGCAGATCAAGCGGGATTTCCGCCAACAGGGGGACGCCCAGCTTTTTGGCCTCGGCGGCGACGCCACCGTGACCGAACATGTGTTCTTCGTGCCCACAGTTCGAGCAGATATGCGTGCTCATGTTCTCGATCATGCCGACAATCGGCACCTTGAGTTGCTGGAACATATCAATGCCCTTGCGCGCATCCAGAAGCGCCACATCCTGCGGGGTCGAAACGATAATCGCCCCGTCCACCTGAAACTTCTGGCTGAGTGTCATCTGCACGTCACCGGTGCCGGGGGGCAGATCGACAAGCAGGACATCAAGTGCGCCCCATTGCACCTGATTCATCATCTGCTGCAACGCCCCCATCAACATCGGGCCGCGCCAGACCACTGCCTGATCCTCGTTGGTCATCAGACCGATCGACATCATCGTCACCCCGTGGTTGCGCATGGGCAGGATGATCTTGCCGTCGGGGCTGGCAGGACGTCCCGAAACACCCAGCATACGCGGCTGCGACGGGCCGTAGACATCCGCATCAAGCAGACCGACACGGCGACCCTGCTGCGCCAGTGCGCAGGCCAGATTGGCAGACACTGTGGATTTTCCGACCCCGCCCTTGCCAGAGGCAATGGCGATGATCCGGTCCACACCGGGCACCTTTTGCGGGCCTTTTGCTTCGGCGGCACGCTGCGGTTTGAGGTCGGGCGGCGCGGCCGGTTCGGAATGGCCAGTCAGCACGATGCTGACGCTACCGATCCCGTCCAGTGCTTTCAACGCAGCCTGGGCCTGCGCCTTGACGGCTTCGTAGGCCTTCGCATGGCTGGGCGCGATTTCCATGACGAAGCGCACGGCCCCTGTGTCATCCACATTCAATGCGCGCACGACGCCGCTGGCCATGATATCGCTGCCCGCAATCGGGTCGGTGACGGTTTTGAGCGCGGCTGTGACGGTGTCTCTTGTCAGGGTCACTTGCTTTGGTCCTGTCCGTTGATTGTGCCGGTCACCTCATGGGTCATGCCCAGTTCTTCGATCGTGACGACCGCCTTGACCTGATAGGTCTTGCCCGCGCCATCGGCACCGCGCATGGCCTCTTCGATGGCCTGTTGCGAGGTGACGCCGACCTGCTTGAGGAACTTGCGCATGGACATGTTGAAATCTTCACTCATTGGGGACTTCCTTGTTGCTGGATTGACGCAAAGGTCGGCAGGGGCATAGGTTTACCTGCATGTTGAAGCGTGTTTTCGCCATTGTTCTGATCTGTCTGCCATTGGCGGCGTTCGCCGATGATAGGGTGGTCCGGTTGCATGCGCCACAGGCTCTGGTGGAAACCGGCCTGTTGGAGCATATTTTGCCACGCTTTTCGCTGAAAACGCAGGTGCGTGTTACCCAACTGCCCGAGACTGCCGAAGTGGATGTGCGCATCGGCCAGACCGGAGAGCCGCTTTTCGAAGGCGCAGGGCAGGTGTGGCGGCTTGAGGTTCTCAACCCCGATCATGCGGGAACGGTCAGGTTCGTGGACTGGCTGCGGTCCGAGGTGGGTCGCAATACTGTGGCGGCATTCGCGCCCGAGGGGCAGACGTTGTTCGCGCCTGTCGACGCGGATGCAGCGGACGCCGAGGTGGTTGCCATAACCGGCGACGCGGCCTTGGGGCATGAAATCGCCCTCGCGAAATGCTTGCGTTGCCATGCGGTGGATGCGGCGACGCGCGGGTCGGGTATCGGATCGACACCCAGTTTCGGCGTTTTGCGCGCGATGCCCGACTGGGAAACACGGTTTCGCGATTTCTATGCTCTCAACCCGCACCCCGCCTTTACGCAATTGGTCGGCGTGACCGACCCGTTCAACGCTGACCGCCCCTCGCCGATTGCGCCGGTGCAGTTGACGCCGGACGAACTGGAGGCCCTGCTGGCATACGTCGCCACAATGCCTGCGGCCGATCTTGGTGCCCCGATTGCGCATCAATGATCCTTGCGCTTGCTAAAGTAGTCATCGGTCGTGCGCGGCTTGGGGCGTTCTTTGCTGGCAAAGGGGTTGTTCGCCGTATGGAACTGCGCGTTCACGCGGCAATCGTCGCACATCTGGATCATCTTGAGCTTGTCGGGATCGGCAAACATCGCATGACCCGCCAGCTTTTCGGTGATCCGGTCGATGGCGGACTTTGAGCCGAACAGGCTGCCGCATTCGATGCAGGCAAAAGGCTCTTCTTCGTTCAGCACCTCCTGACGCAGGGCGGCATCTGTCAGGTCCAGTCGGGGTTCGTATGTGATGGCGTCCTCTGGGCAGATATTGGCACACAGCCCGCATTGCAGACAGGCATCTTCCTGAAACCGCAATTGGGGCTTGTCGGGGTTGTCGCCAAGCGCGCCTGAGGGGCAAAGCGACACACAGGACAAACACAGCGTGCAGGCGTCGGTGTCCACCAGAACGGCACCGTAGGGCGCGCCCTGCGGCAGCGGCAGGTGATCTGTATCGGGATGCAGCGCGCGGGCTGCTTGCCGCGCAATCTGGCGGCGGGTGCCAAGTGGACGCACCGGATTGGCAACGGGGGCAGGTGCGGGACCAGCGTCATAAAGGGCGTCCGACATAGCATCGGGATCGGACAGGTCCAGCAA
>JBFEQR010000213.1:0-4958 GCA_041549425.1 Yoonia sp.
TTCATCGGCGCGCAGGACCACCTTGGCGCGCTTGAGCTTTGCCTCGTAATCATCGAACGAGGTGACAGTAAACGCATCCGGCGCAAGGAAACGGTGGCCGCGCGTGGTGTTGCCCGATCTGATCCCGTCCACATCCAGCGGGACGACTTGGGCTCCTGCTTCATCGACTGTCATACACAGGATGGTATGCAGCGGCCGCACCCATTTCAGTGTGCCAGCCCCCCAGCGCATCGACTTGGGCCAAGGGAAATTGCGGATCGCATGTTCCAGCACTTCGGCGATGATCTCGGCGGCCATACGCCCCGGCTTTTCGATGACGGCGAAATAGACCTGACCCTTTTTGTCGTCGCGCACTTCAAGGTCTTCGCGTACCACACCTGCGCCACGCAAGAACCCTTCGATCGCTTTGTCCGGCGCGCCAACCTTCGGCCCGCGCCGTTCTTCACGCACAGCTTTGCTTTCACCGGTCAGCCCGTTGATCGACAGCACCAGACGGCGCGGCGTGGAAAACGCGGCGGCACCTGCGTAGGTCAATCCAGCCTCGACCAGACCGTCGGTGACCAGTTTGCGCAAATCCTCGGCCGCGCGGGTTTGCATGCGTGCGGGAATTTCTTCGGAGAACAGTTCGATCAGAAGGTCAGGCATCACTCGGTGCTTTCTGGAATTGGGGGGCAGTCTTCGGGGGGGCGGTTGCCGTCAAAGACGACTTCGCCGCAGGCATTGATCTGGTGCCAGCTATAACCGCGCCCGTCGGGGTAGATGGCAACGATCCGGTCGATGCCGTAGGTGACATTTTCGATGCCCATGAACGCCACGGCCTCACCTTGCAGGTCTGCACCGATCCGGGCGGCATCAAAGCAATCGAACCAGCGCGGCGCGACCCGCGGTTCGGCATCGGCGACGACGACATAGTTTTGTTTGAGTGCGCTCAGGCTTGTGGGTGTTTTGAAACATGCGCGATAGCGCAAAGGGCTGCTGCTTGCGTCAATCGCGTCAAAGGTGTTCACGACGATTGCACGTTCCTGCCCCCCTGCGGCGGTGGTCAGCACGACAGCGTCTGCGCTAAAGCCGACCTCTTCGTAATAGGCATAGACCTGCTGGTAATAAAGCAAGCCGCCCGACACTGCGCCGATCAACAGCATAACAACAATAACGATACGTGCCATCAGGCTGCCGCCCCGCCCGCATCTGTCTGCACGAATGCATCCACGCACGCCTTGGCCAATGCGCGCACACGCCCGATATAGGCCTGCCGTTCCGTCACCGAGATCACGCCGCGCGCATCCAGAAGGTTGAACAGATGGGACGCCTTGATGCACTGGTCATAGGCAGGGTGCGCCATGATGATCTTCATGCCGGTTTTCGGGTCATCCGCAGGAGCGTCGAGAATGCGCCGGCATTCGGCCTCTGCGTCCAGAAAATGCTGCAACAGCACATCTGTATCGGCCACGTCAAAGTTCCAGCGGGCATATTCCTGCTCGGTCTGTTTGAACACGTCCCCGTATTTCAAGGCAATCGGCGCGTCGGGATCGTTGAACGGCATGTCCATCACATGATCCACGTTCAGCACATACATCGCCAGACGCTCCAGCCCGTAGGTCAGTTCGCCCGACACGGGCTTGCAGTCATGTCCGCCGACCTGCTGGAAATAGGTGAACTGGCTGACTTCCATGCCGTCGCACCAGACTTCCCAGCCAAGGCCCCACGCGCCCAGTGTCGGGCTTTCCCAGTCGTCTTCGACAAAGCGGATATCGTGCAGGTTGGCGTCAATGCCGATGGCGGCAAGTGATCCAAGATAGAGGTCTTGCAGATCGGGCGGGGACGGTTTGATCAGGACCTGATACTGATAATAATGCTGCAAGCGGTTGGGGTTTTCCCCGTAGCGCCCGTCAGTGGGGCGGCGCGATGGCTGCACATAAGCCGCAGCCCATGGTTTATTGCCCAGCGCGCGCAGTGTCGTGGCGGGGTGAAAGGTACCTGCGCCCACTTCCATGTCGTAGGGCTGCAGGATGGCACAGCCTTTGCCCGCCCAATACGTCTGGAGCCGCAGGATGATTTCCTGAAAACTGCGTGGTTTGTCCGCCATTTCAACCCTCGTGTGTTTGTGGGCTTTCCATAGGACGCCAAGTGCCAAGGGTCAATCAGGCAACGGCTGAGCGATAAATCGCCGCAGCAAGGCAAAAACCTTGCTTATCGCGCTGCAGCGCGGCAAGGAACTTGTCAGGCGCAAAAAAATTTGATCGGGGGCCCCATGTTCAGGGCATTTATTGTTGTGGTTGCTGTTTTCTTGTCCGCAGCGGCGGCAAAAGCACAAGACAATTTCTGGGTGCAGATCGAAGCGCGCCAGACCCTGACAAGCGCGCAGGACCGCGCCCGCGACTATGCCCGCAGGCTGGATGACATTCACGGGTTCTATTTGGGGCAAGGGTTCTACGGTATCTTCATCGGCCCCTTTGACGAAACCGGTGCGGAAATCGCCCTTGATCGCCTGCTGGATCAGGGGGCCATTCCACGCGACAGTTTCGTCAAGGATGGGCGGCGCTTTCAACAACAATACTGGCCCATCGGCACGCGCCCCGCACGCGCCGATACAACACAAGGCGTTGCCGTACCCGCCGATCCCCCGCTGC
This sequence comes from Yoonia sp., assembly GCA_041549425.1. Lineage (GTDB taxonomy): Bacteria > Pseudomonadota > Alphaproteobacteria > Rhodobacterales > Rhodobacteraceae > Yoonia. The sequence continues at coordinate 2,631 of JBFEQR010000213.1, forward strand.
CTGTGACAGGCGTGCCCAGCCAGCCCTCGGACGAGACACCGGCGCAAGCCCTTGAAAGCGAGGCTGCTTTGAACCCTGCGGAACGCCAGCAGCTGCAAAAAGCGCTGCAGTGGGCCGGATTTTATGATGCGGCAATCGACGGGGCGTTCGGACGCGGCACACGCGCGGCGATGCAAGGCTGGCAGACAGCCAATGGCTATGATCCCTCCGGTGTTTTGACAACCGCCCAGCGCGCCGCGTTGCTGAACGCCTATAACGCGGTTCTTGCCCCGTTGCGGATGCGTGTCGCATTGGACGAAGCCTCTGGCATACAAATGCAGATCCCCACGGCGGCTGTGACCTTCACCGAATACCAGCCCCCCTTTGTCAAGTTCGAGGCGATGGGAGATATCCCCCAAGCGCAAGTTCTTTTCATCTCGCAAGCCGGCGACGCGGGTAGATTGCAAGGGCTCTATGAGGTTCTGCAAGTGCTCGATGTCGTCCCCCCAGAGGGTCCCCGCCAGATCACAGGCGACCGGTTTGTGATCGAAGGAATTAACGACAATATTCATACCTATGCGACCGCCACTTTGCAGGACGGGGCGATCAAAGGGTTCCTGTTTGTCTGGCCTGCGGGCGACGACGCGCGCCGGACCCGTATTCTGGACGAGATGCAGGGCAGTTTCATGCGGCTGGATGGCACGCTGGACCCCGACATCGTGCCCCCCTCGCCCACACAGGCCATCGACATGGTCGCAGGGCTAAGCGTGCGCCAGCCGCGTTTGTCACGCTCCGGCTTTTTCGTGTCGCAGGACGGGCACGTCGTCACGACGCCTGCGGTCTTGGATGAATGCGAGCGGATCACACTGGACCGCGATGTTACCGCGTCGGTTCTGCTGACCGATCTTGACCTCGGTGTCACCATCCTGACCCCCGATGTCCCCACGACGCCTATGAGCGTAGCCGCCCTTGAAACCGGCCTGCCGCGCCTGCAGGACCGTGTGGCTGTCGCAGGTTATCCTTTCAACGGGATACTGGGCGCGCCGACCCTGACCTTTGGCGAGGTTGTCGATATTCGTGACCTGACCGACGATACCCGTTTCCACCGTCTGTCCATGCTGCCCCAATCCGGTGATGCCGGCGGGCCCATTCTGGATGACGCGGGGGCTGTAATCGGGATGTTGCTGCCCGATAAAACAGGAGCGGCGCAGATATTGCCGGAAGACGTGAAATTCACCGTCACCGCCGCCGAGATCGCGCAGCTTTTGGTAAGTCAGGAAATCGCGCCGGTGACAGCCACGCCCACGCCGCCGCTGTCCTCTGTGGCGCTGACCCGTCGCGCTGCCGATCTGGCTGTCTTGGTCAGCTGCTGGTAAACCCGATATCGGCGGTTAGGCGGATCACGGTCGGCCCCTTGCGCGCAAAAGCCGCCTGCAAAACCGCTGGCAGTTCCGCCAACGTCGCAGGCTGCGCTGCGGATGCGCCATATGCCTCTGCCAGCTTCAGGAAATCGGGATTACGCTGGATGACTGCGTTTGGCGCGATCTGCGCACGCACCATGCTGTCTTCAATTTCGCCCAGTTTGCCGTTATCCCAGATGATAATGGGCAGGCTGAGGCCCAGTTCCACCACCACAGCCAGTTCCTGCACGGTGTACTGAAACCCATAGTCGCCAAGGATTGCCAGTACCGGCTGATCCCCAAGACCAATCTTGCCACCGATGGCCGCAGGCAGCGCGTAACCCAGCGTGCCGAACCCGTAAGGGTGGTGCCAATGGCCGGGCCGGTCCATGGGATAGACCTCTTTGGCGGCATAGGCGAATTGAGTCATATCCGAAAAGATCATTGTGTCCGCTGGTAGCGCGGCCTTCAGGGCATCGGCCACGGGCAGGATGCCGGGGCGTTCGGCGTTGATCTGCGCCCGCATACGGTTGCGGAAGTCGGTCACTTCCTTTTGGGTCCAGTCAGACTCTGTCGGCGCTTCCTTCAGGTGGTCGTGGACCGCTTCCAGCGTTTTATAGGCGTCCCCGAGGATGGCTTCGTCATCTTCATGGTGTAACGACGTCAGGTTGGATGGATCGAGGTCCAATCGGATCATCGGGCAGTCATGCCCAAGATGCGGCCGCCAAAGATCAACTTCGGATAGCTCTGTGCCGACCGCGACAACAAGATCGGCCCGGGCGAATATGCCGGCACTTTCGGGGCGCGCAAGCAATGCACCAAAGTGCAAAGGATTATCATCCGAGATGATGCCCCGCCCCGCGTAGGTGGTGAATGTCGCCGCATCCGCGTGTTGCACAAGCTTGTCATACAGGGTCCAGCCGGTCCGTGCCCCGCCACCAAGCACAAA
>JBFEQR010000214.1:0-4918 GCA_041549425.1 Yoonia sp.
CACCGAAAGCAAGGCGCTTAGCAGTGGACCAAAGGGCAAGTCTTTGGGGGCAATGCGCGGCAAGCCTGTGCCGCTGACCGATCTGCTCACGCAGGAAAAAGAGCCACCGCGCACGCAGGCCGGTGTTGGCGAATTGGACCGCGTTTTGGGGGGCGGGTTGGTCAAGGCCTCTGCGCTTTTGGTCGGCGGCGATCCGGGGATCGGCAAATCCACACTGCTTTTGCAGGCGGCCGCGCGGTTTGCGCGCAACGGGCTGAAGGTCATCTATATTTCCGGCGAGGAATCGAATGCGCAGGTCCAGATGCGTGCCCGCCGTCTGGGTTTGGAACAAAGCCCTGTGCTGCTTGCCTCTGAAACCAACCTGCGCGATATCCTAACCACGCTTGAAGCCGAAAAACCCGATCTTGCCATCATCGATTCCATCCAGACCATGTGGGCCGACAACGTCGACAGCGCACCGGGATCGGTGTCGCAGGTGCGGTCTTCCGCGCATGAGTTGACGAGTTTTGCCAAACGCAACGGCATGGCGGTGGTCATGGTCGGCCATGTTACCAAAGAAGGCGCCATCGCAGGTCCGCGCGTGGTCGAACATATGGTCGATACCGTCCTTTATTTCGAAGGCGAACGCGGGCATCAGTTCCGCATCCTGCGCTCGGTGAAAAACCGGTTCGGTCCTGCGGATGAAATCGGCGTCTTTGAAATGACCGGCAAGGGACTGGCAGAGGTCAAGAATCCCTCGGCCCTGTTTTTGTCCGAACGCGGCGCCCCTGCCCCGGGGTCTGTCGTCTTTGCAGGCATCGAAGGCAGCCGTCCGATGCTGTGCGAGATACAGGCACTTGTGGCACCTTCGCCACACAGCCAGCCCCGCCGGTCCGTGGTCGGATGGGACGGCGGGCGGCTTGCCATGATCCTTGCTGTGCTCGAATCGCGCTGCGGCGTGCCTTTCACCGGATTGGACGTTTACCTCAACGTTGCAGGCGGTTTGCGTATCTCTGAGCCCGGTGCCGATCTGGCTGTGGCGGCAGCACTGGTATCGGCCCGCGAAGACGCTGCATTGCCCTCCGAGGCGGTTATTTTCGGCGAAATCAGTCTTTCGGGCGCGCTGCGTCCGGTCGTTCAGACCGAAAATAGATTGAAAGAAGCTCAGAAACTTGGTTTTACATCAGCCATTGTTCCAAAACAGGCAAAACAGCCTAAGGTGGGCGGACTAGATTTGCGCACGGCCTCGGATCTGGCGGGTTTTGTAGAAAACATATTTGGCGCACGCTAAGGCGCCCAATCAGGAGAAGACCGATGGAAGGTTTTACACTCGTTGACGCAGGGGTCGCAATACTGATCCTGATTTCAGGCGTCCTGGCCTATAGCCGCGGTTTTGTCCGCGAGGCGATGGCCATTGTGGGTTGGGTGGGCGCCACGATCGTGGCCTTCATTTTTGCCGATCAGGTTGAGCCACTGGTGCGTCAGATCCCGATTTTGGGCGACTTCATCGGTGACAGCTGTGAACTGGCGATTATCGCGGCATTCGCGGCGGTCTTTGCTGTCGCACTGGTGGTTGTGTCGATCTTCACGCCGCTGTTCTCGTCGGTGGTCCAGCGGTCGGCGCTTGGTGGCATTGATCAGGGTCTTGGTTTCTTCTTTGGCGTTCTGCGCGGCATCATATTGGTTGCAGTGGCCTTTTTCGTCTACGAGACGATCTTTGCCGCACAGGACTTTGCCGTCGTCGACGAAAGCCGCTCTGCGCAGGTCTTTGCCCAGCTGACAACCCAGATCGAAGACCAGAACCCCGAACAGGCATTGGGCTGGATCACGGAGCAGTATCAGCAACTGGTCGGCAACTGTGGTGCGCCGGCAGAACCGGTGGAGCCCGTTGTACCGGTGGAGCCTGCCCAGCCGGTCACAGAATAAGACTTTCCAATTCTGTAATCTGAACGGCCAGCGGCACCAACCGCTGGCCGTTTTCGTGTTTGGAGCCACCGCTGAACATCCGCAACTGCATGCCAAACTGATGGGCAGGACGCCCGTCTGGCGACCAATGTCCCCCCGTGGTGCAGATTTTGACGGGCTTGTTGTTGATTATCGCGTCAACCGGTGCGCATGCTTGTCATATTCAAGAGTACGGGTTTCAACATGCAGCCATTTTTCAAAGCGGTTCATTCAAATGTCTGGCCCATTTCGGCCGTAGTCGTGAGTGTGGCCGCAGCAAAGGCCAAACGGCACAGCACCCCGCCCAATCGTTTAGAGGCGCTGGTCACATGAAATCCGGAGGGGCCAAAGGCGTCTGGGGTCTTGTGGCCAAGTTCCTTGTGTTCCTCGTCATTCTTGTGCTCGCAAGTTGGGCTGCGCACATGATCCGTGATGCACTCTACCTCGACATCATGCAGGGCCAAGATCAGGTTATGCCGCGTGCTATCCTGCTGAGCATCGTGGCCTACGTGCTTCTTTTGGCTGTGCCATTTGTCCCCGGTGCCGAAATCGGCATCGCGCTTCTGACGTCCTTTGGCGCCGCAATTGCGCCGCTGGTCTACGGTGCGACAGTGGTTGCGATGATGTTGTCCTATATCATCGGACTTGTTTTGCCGACTGCGACGTTGGTTCGACTTCTCGCAGCCCTACGCTTGCGCCGTGCCGCTGCACTCATCAGGCGCGCCGCGGACTTGCCGCCGGGTGAAAGGGTCAGCATGCTCCTCGAGGAGGCGCCTGCAAATCTTGTCTCTCACGCACTCAAACGCCGCTATGTCGCGCTTGCGATTGCGGTCAACATACCGGGGAATGTTGTGATTGGCGGAGGCGGCGGCATCATGATGATCGCGGGGCTTAGCGGTATTTTCGCGCCGCTGCCCACACTGATCGCGATCCTGATCGGCGTCTCGCCAGTTCCTTTCATCATCTTTTTCTTGGGGGGCTAGGCTAGCCTATAATCAAATTGACGGATGCTCTCCAAGGGCGCTAGCGTCTTTCTATGACGAAGGATTACTCCCTTTCCGGCGCCGCTGGGCGCGATGCTGTGGCAAGCGGGCGGGCCAATCCCAAATGGTATCGCACTGCTGTAGAGCCTGAAGCGATCCGCGAATTGATGGTCAAATCCGACGCCATTGCCCTGCGCGATACGGTCATCTGGCTGGGTGCGATGGTCGTGTTTGCCACGGTCGCCATAATGCTTTGGCCATCGTGGTGGTCACTGCCGTTCTGGCTGGCATACGGTGTCCTTTACGGCTCTGCGTCTGATGCGCGCTGGCACGAATGCGGCCACAAGACCGCATTCAAGACACCGTGGATGAACGCCGTTGTCTACCACATCGCAAGCTTCATGCTGATGCGCAATCCGGTCACATGGCGGTCCAGCCACGTGCGGCACCACACCGATACGATCATTGTCGGGCGTGATCCTGAAATCGTTGCCATGCGCCCGCCCGATCTGGGGCGGATTGCACTGAATATGTTCGGTCTTCTTGATGTCCCGCACCAGCTTGCGCGCCTCGCGCTGCATGCACGCGGCAAAATCCATCCCGATGAAGCGATGTATCTGCGCGATGCCGATCACCCCGCTGTCTTTCTGGCCGCCCGCATCCATCTGGGCATCTACGCTGTTGTCATCGCGACGGCCCTTGCCTTGGGGTCTATCCTGCCCCTGATGATCATCGGGCTGCCGCGTCTTTACGGGGCTTGGCACCACGTGATGACGGGTCTGCTGCAGCATCTTGGGCTGGCCGAGAATGTCGCTGATCACAGGTTGAACACGCGCACCGTGCTGATGAACCCGATCAGCCGTTTTATCTATCTCAACATGAATTACCATCTGGAACATCACATGTTCACGATGGTCCCCTATTACCGGCTGCCCCAATTGCACGAGCTGATCAAACACGACACCCCTGCACCGGAGCCGTCGATTTATGCGGCCTTTCGACGCCTGCTGCCGGTTCTGGTCAAGCAACTGACCTATCAGGAAGCTGTTATTCTGCCCCAGCTACCCCCAACGGCCACACCCTTCGGAGAAGAGGCCGCGCGATTGCGCCCCTTTGCGGCCTGATCCGAACGATTTGCGCATAAGTGTCATCGTTTCGTGACATAGCGCCCGCGACCCTCTAAGAGGGGGAAGACGCCACGTAAACGGATTCGGAGCTGCCCCCTTGTCCAACCAAATGCCCCCTGCCCACCCCTTTGATGATGATAAACTTCGAGAGGAGTGCGGTGTATTCGGCGTTGTTGGTGTCACAGATGCCTCCAATTTCGTGGCCCTTGGCCTGCACGCCCTGCAACATCGCGGGCAAGAAGCGGGCGGCATCGTCACCCATGCCCCCGAGACCGGCTTTAACCAGCAACGGCGCATGGGGCTTGTGCGCGACAACTTTACCTCTGCCTCCATGATGGAACGCCTGCCCGGCACGATCGGGATCGGGCACGTGCGCTATTCCACCGCCGGCTCCAAGGGGCAAACGGCGATGCGCGACGTGCAGCCGTTTTTCGGCGAATTTTCCATGGGCGGTGCGGCGATTGCGCACAATGGCAACATCACCAACGCCTTGTCCCTGCGCCGCGAATTGATCGAGCGTGGTTCGATCTTCCAAAGCTCATCCGATAGTGAATGCATCATCCACCTCATGGCCCGTTCCATGGGGCGCACAATCCCCGACCGCATGGAAGAGGCCCTGCGCAAGATCGAAGGCGCGTTTTCCATCGTGGCCATGACCCGCACCAAGCTGATCGGCTGTCGTGACCCGTTGGGTGTGCGCCCGCTTGTTCTGGGCAAGATCGGCGACGGCTGGGCGCTGGCCTCCGAGACTTGCGCACTGGATATCATCGGCGCAGACTTCGTGCGCGAGATTGAACCGGGTGAAATGGTGGTTGTCACTGACAAGGGTGTGGCCAGCCATTTTCCCTTCCGCCCCAACCGGTCCCGCTTTTGCATCTTCGAACA
>JBFEQR010000215.1:0-4906 GCA_041549425.1 Yoonia sp.
CCAAAAGGGCCATCGGCATGATTGCCAGACCACCAAACTGCCACATCGTCCCCAGCCAAAGGTAGGGAATACGTTTCCACCCGATTGCGGATTTATAGTTGTCGGACTTGTAGCCCACCAGCGCCCGCAAAGGCGCGACCAGCACCGGCAGGGCGATCATCGCGGCCACCAGCATCGCACCGATGTTCAGCTCAACAATCATCACACGGTTCAGCGTACCCAGCAGCATAACGGCTGCCATACCAACCGAGACCTGAAACAGCGACAAACGCAGCAATTGGCCCAGCGGCAGATCATCACTGACCGCATCACTGAACGGCAACAGATTGACAGAAAGCTGCTTGAGGGATGATGCCTTGAAGATCACTTTGCCCCTCCTTCGAACACCAGAGCATTCGAAATGTAGAAACCCGATTTGACGCGTTCGACTTCTGACAAACGGCCCTGCACTTGCGCGTGACGCAGGGCATTGGCCACACCCGCAGTCGTCTGCGGGATCATGGTGGGACTACGGTCGGCGCGCGGAAACAGCTTGCCCACACGCCACATCATCATCAGCGCAGGGGTGCGCGGGGGCAGGGTAAAGACGAATTTGCCGTTGATGCGCGGGCTGGCCTTGCCAAGCACTGCGGCAATATCCGGCGCTGTGTAGTAAATCATCGAATCCATCGCGAGCGCGTGGTCGAACATCCCGCTTGTGGCCTCCAGCATATCGCCTGCCACCCAGGTGATCCGCCCCGCCAGATTGGCAGGCATCCGTTGTTCCGCGATCCCCACCAAAGCAGGCGAAATATCAACGGCCACTACATCCGCGCCGCGCTGGGCCAGTTCCACGGCCATCGCACCGGTGCCACATCCCGCATCCAGAATACGCGCACCACGCAGATCGGTGGGCAATTGTGCCAACATCAGGCTGCGCATCCGGTCACGCCCCGCACGGACGGTTGCCCGCACACCGGACACGGGGGCGTCAGATGTCAGACGCTCCCATGTTTTGGTGGCGGTGCGGTCGAAGTAGTGTTCAACCCGGTCGCGAGTGGCAGCGTAGTCGGCCATCAGTCAAAGCCCAGCAGTTCAAAGATTTCACGATCAGGCAGCGGCGCAGGGGCCAAAGGCTCTGTGCCGTTCCAAAGGGTTTCGGCCAGACGCATGTATTCCTTGCGGACCTGCACGACTTCTTCATCGTCGGGCATCTCGAACAGGGTCTTTTTCTTCAGACGGCTGCGGCGGATGGCATCCAGATCGGGCATATGCGCGATCCGGTTGAAACCCACGACATCGCAATAACGATCGACCTCGTCGGTGTCCTTGCTGCGGTTGGCAACACAACCCGCCAGACGGACCTTGTAGTTGGACGATTTCGCCTGCACGGCGGCAATGATCCGGTTCATCGCATAGATGCTGTCGAAATCATTTGCCGTCACAATCAACGCACGGTCAGCGTGCTGCAACGGGGCGGCAAAACCACCACAAACCACATCACCCAGCACGTAAAAAATGACGACATCGGTGTCTTCAAGCAAGTGATGCTGCTTGAGCAGCTTGACCGTCTGGCCAACCACATAGCCCCCGCAACCGGTGCCCGCAGGGGGGCCGCCTGCCTCCACGCATTTGACACCGTTGAAACCGTCAAAGATGAAATCTTCGGGGCGCAACTCCTCCGAATGGAAATCAACATCCTTGAGAATATCAATGACGGTCGGCACAAGTGTACCTGTCAGGGTGAACGTGCTGTCGTGCTTGGGATCACAGCCAATCTGCAACACACGCTTGCCATGCATGGAAAACGCCGCCGACAGGTTCGACGATGTCGTCGACTTGCCAATGCCGCCCTTGCCATAAACGGCAAAAACCTTGGCACCTTCGATCTTCGCATCCTCGGGCTGATGGACCTGCACGGACCCTTCGCCATCCAAACCCTTCAGGTTCGGGATCTCGTCTCTGGGGCTCATGAGAGCCTCCTTTCCATTATCTTCTTCCGAGTAAAAATATCCCGGGGGTGAGGTGCACAGCACCGAGGGGGCAGCGCCCCCTTCCCCCGCACGCCGCAGGCGCAAGCATATGAAATATGCGTCATCATTCCGCCGCGACCCCTTCCATTCTGTCCTCCAGCGCATCCGCTGCATCCTGTAACGCCGCCAGCATTTCTGCATCCGGCGCCCAGTAATCGCGGTCCGATGCCTCAAGCAGACGGTTCGCCATGCGCATGGATGCCTGCGGATTTAACGCCGCCAAACGCTCGCGCATTTCTGCATCCAGAACAAATGTCTCCGACAAACGCTGATAAACCCAAGGTTCAACTTCACCGGTGGTCGCGGACCAGCCCATGGTATTGGTGACATGCGCCTCGATCTGGCGCACACCTTCGTGGCCGTGGTTCAGCAATGCCTCATAGAACTTGGGGTTCAGGCTGCGGCTGCGTGTTTCCAGCGCGACCTGATCCTGCAAGGTGCGCACCTTGGCCGCCCCGCGGGTCTGGTCCCCGATATAGACCGGTGCGCTCTGCCCGCCCTTGGCGCGCTTCACGGCCCGTGAAATCCCGCCAAGCGTGTCGAAATAATGGTCAACCGTGGTGACGCCCAGTTCGACGGATTCAAGGTTCTGATACGCCAGATCAACGTCTTTCAACGCCTTTTGCAGCAAAGCAGGGTTCTGTGCGGCCTTCCCGTTAACACCATAAGCAAAGGACTTGCGGGCCTCATAGGCATCCGCCAATTCGTCTTCATCACCAAAGGCCGAACTGTCGACCAACTGGTTCACGTTCGACCCATAGGCCCCTTCGACATTGCTGAAGACACGCAATGCAGCGGTTTGCAGATCACAGCCCATTTCCTCGGCATAGGCCAGCGCATGGGCGCGGATAAAGTTCTGGGCCAGCGGCTCATCCGCCTGCGCCGCTTTCAACGCCGCCTCGGCCAGCATACGGGTCTGCAGCGGCAGCAGATCGCGGAAGATGCCGGACAGGGTCATGACTACGTCGATGCGCGGGCGGCCCAGCTTTTCCAGCGGTATCAGATCAGCGCCGGACAAGCGCCCGAAATTGTCGAACCGCGGTTTGGCCCCCATCAGCGACAGGGCCTGCCCGATCGGGCCGCCATCGGATTTGATGTTGTCGGACCCCCAAAGCACCAGCGCCACAGAACGCGGCAGGCTGGCATGGGTTTTCAGCAAAAGATCAGCCTGCTTCTTACCCTCGGACATCGCAAAGGCGGTTGGCATGCGGAACGGGTCAAAGGCGTGGATATTGCGGCCCGTCGGTACAATCTGCGGCGACCGGATCAAATCACCACCTGGTACAGGCGCGATGTAGTGACCGGACAATGCACGCATCAGCGCAGGCAGTTCATGATCTTCTTTCAGCAGTTCCGCCGCAGCATCCGCGGCTTCGCCTTCTGGCATCAAGCGGATCATGTCGGCACGGGCGGCATCGGACAGCGGTTTGCCCACGATGTGCAGGCCTTCGGTGATCAGCGACCCTTCGGTTTCCAGCAGCTTCAACCACAGCTTGTCGATATTGCGGGCGTTCATATCGACGGCGTTCGCCTGATCACGGATCAGACGCTCCAGTTCCGCGCGCTGGGCATCATCTTCGGGCATCTCGCGCCAGCGGGTCAGGCTGTCTTTCAGTTCCGCCAACCCTTTATAAAGACCTGCGGTCGTCAAAGGCGGCGTTAAATGGGTGATGGTAATCGCGTTTGACCGGCGCTTGGCCAATGTCGCCTCGGACGGGTTGTTGGCGGCATAAAGATAGACATTGGGCATCTCGCCGATCAGACGGTCCGGCCAGTCCTGCGCACCCAATCCGGCCTGTTTGCCCGGCATGAACTCCAACGCGCCATGCATGCCAAAATGCAGCACCACATCGGCGCTGAACGTATTGCGCATCCACAGATAGAAGCTGACAAAGGCATGGGTCGGCGCAAAGCCCTTTTCAAACAAAAGGCGCATCGGATCGCCCTCATACCCGAACGCAGGCTGGACGCCGACAAAGACATTGCCGAATTTTTGGCCCAGCACATAGACGCCGCGCCCGTCTGACTGGATCTTGCCAGGGGCGGGGCCCCAAACGGCCTCGACCTCGGCCAGATGCGGGCTTTGACTCACGATGGTATCGGCGTCGACGTGGGCGGCTACATTGGCCTGCTGACCATATTGGGCGGCATTGCCTTGCAGGATGGCAGCGCGCAAATCATCGACGGTATCGGGCACATCAACGGTGTAGCCATCCGCCTTCATACGGGTCAGCGTGTTGAACAGGCTTTCAAACACACTCAGATAGGCAGCCGTGCCAACAGCACCCGCATTGGGCGGAAAGCCGAACAGGACAACGCCAACCTTCTTGTCGGCATTCTGCTTGCGGCGCAGTTGCGCCAGCCGCAGGGTCTTGTCGGTCAGGCTGGTGATACGTTCGTGACAGGGCGCCATGGCCTTGCAGTCCGAGATCGTGCCACAGCGTACAGAACAACCGTTGCAGCCTTCGGCACCATGACGACCGGCAAAGACCGTCGGATTTGTCGCGCCGTCAATTTCCGGCAGGGCGACCAGCATCGTGGTCTCGATCGGGCCAAGGCCCTGAGCGCTGCCCGCCCACTGCCCAAGGGTCTGGAATTCCAGCGGCTGGGCCGCGATATAGGGCACGTCAAGCTGCGATAAAATCCCGATCGCGGCATCACTGTCATTATAAGCCGGACCGCCAATCAGCGAAAAACCGGTTAGCGATACCATCGCATCGACACGGCCCTGAAAATACGTTTCGATCGCGGGGCGTCCGTCAAGACCACCGGCGAATGCAGGGATGACGCGCATACCCTTGGCCTCGAACGCGCGAATGACAGCGTCATAATGGGCGCAGTCCGACGCAAGAATATATGACCGCAACATCAACAGGCCCACGGTGGCCACAGGG
>JBFEQR010000216.1:0-4884 GCA_041549425.1 Yoonia sp.
GATGCACCCCGTGCGCTGCATCCCCGATCAGCGCGATGTGCTCCGCGACAAAGCTGTTGGCCAGCGTCAGACCCAGCGGATAGCTGAAGCGCGCGCCTGTCAGGCTGATATCGCCCAGAAAGCTGCCGAATGCAGGGCGTAGGGCTGCAAGGAAATCGGCGTCGTTCATCGCGATCAGCTCTGCGGCGCGTTTGTCGGTCTCGCTCCAGACAATCGAACTGCGGTTGCCGGTGAGCGGCAGGATGGCCAGCGGTCCCTCTGGCATAAAGAACTGGTGGGCGATCCCGCCGTGGGGTTTTTCATGGGCCACGGCGCAGACAACTGCCGTTTGCCCGTAGCCCCAGCCTGTGCGTTTGATCCCCGCACGCGCGGCCGTGCCGCTTTTGCGTCCGTCCGATCCCACCAAAAGGTGGCCATGAACCACCTTACCCGATGCCAGTGTCACCGATGCGCCGCCCATGTCGGTCGATTGTGCGACCACGGTTTCCTGCGCCAGATGCGTGATGCGGTCGTCAGCTGCCATCGCGTCCAGAAAGGCCCGCCGCAGATGCCGGTCTTCGACCATAAAGCCCATCGGCCCTTCTTCGATTTCGGCATGATCGAAATGCATCATCCACGGGCTGGGCCCTTCGCCTGCGCGCCCGTCGGTGACCTTGATCTCCAGCATCGGCTGTGCGTGATCGCGGATCACGCCCCAGACCCCGATCCCGCGCAGCAGCCGCATCGAGGCATGCGCCAAAGCATAAGAGCGCCCGTCAAAGGCGGGGTCCTTGCGCGTATCCAGCGGCAGGCTGTCGATGATGGTCACGGTAAAACCGGACTGTGCTGCGGCCAAAGCCAAAGCAGGCCCGTTCAGCCCGCCACCTACGATGATCAAATCAGTTTTCATATGCTGCAATATGCGCTGTCAGGCGGGATTGTCCATGCGCCCCTTGGCCGCTAGGTATAGCTTTGATTTCAAGGAGAGTGACATGCAAGACTGGCGATGGATGACAGCGGCGGATCTGGGCCGTGCGATCGGGGCTGGCGATATTGATCCCGTGGCCCTGACAGAGGTTTATCTGGACGCCATCGACGCCCATGAACACCGCGACCGCATCTATGCCCGCGTGACGCATGACCGCGCCCGTGCCGAGGCCGCAGCCGCGTCGGCCCGCGCCAAGTCCGGTATGCGCCGTGGCCCGCTGGACGGGGTGCCGGTGTCGTGGAAGGACCTTTTCGACACCGCCGGTATCGCAACCGAGGCAGGCACAGCCCTGATGGAGGGCCGCGTACCCGAAGAGGACGCCGCCGTGCTGAAAACGGCAACGCTTGCGGGGCTGGTCTGTCTGGGCAAGACGCATATGTCGGAAATCGCATTCTCCGGTTTGGGCCTGAACCCGATCACGGCCACGTCGCCTTGTGTCAATGACGCCGAAGCGGTGGCGGGGGGGTCCTCATCGGGGGCGGCGGCTTCTGTTGCGTTCGGATTGGCGGCGGCGGGCATCGGTTCCGACACCGGCGGGTCTGTGCGTATCCCGTCCGCGTGGAACGATCTGGTCGGCCTGAAAACCACGCATGGCCGTCTGTCGCTTGAGGGGGTCGTGCCGCTTTGCCTGACATTTGACACGGTCGGCCCGCTGTGCCGTTCGGTCGAGGATGCGACCCTGCTGCTTGCGGCGCTGGAAGGCAGCACGCCTGCGGATCTGGGCGCGGTCAGCCTTGAGGGTGTGCGTCTGATGGTGCTGGACACCATCGTGCCGGAAGATGTGCGTGATGCGCCGCGCGATGCCTTTGCTGCGGCTGTCGCGCAGTTGAAGGCCGCAGGGGCGCAGGTTGAACACCGGTATTTTTCCCAGCTTTTCGATGCCTTCAACGTGGCCGGAAATCTTTATGCCGCTGACAGCTATGGCTGGTGGCGTGATCTTGTCGAAGCCAGCCCTGAAAAGATGTTCCCGCAGATATTGGAGCGCGTGCGCGGCGGCCAGACCGTGACCGGCCCTGATTATTGCGCGGGCTGGAATATGCTGCGCGATATTCGCAAACAATACGCGGCTGAAACCGCACAATTTGACGCGGTGATCGTGCCAACCGCGCCGATCCTGCCGCCCCATGCTGACCGGTTGCTGACCGATGACGACTATTACAAATCCGAGAACCTGCTGGCGCTGCGCAACACGCGGGTGGCGAACCTGATGGATGTGGCCTCGATCACGCTGCCGACCGCGGTGCCGTCCTGCGGGATCATGTTCAACGGGCAAAACGGAACCGAGGCGCGCCTGCTGCGGCTGGCGGCAGCGGCAGAGCGTGCCCTTTCCCGAAGCTGACCAAAAAGCCACAAAAAACCAAGCAGTTCGCCTCTTGTTCTGGACAGAATGCCCTGTGCCACGCTAGTTTGTAAAAAAGCGGGGCGAAATGATCCCGTAAATTGAGGCAGTTATGGTATTTCCCGAGCGGTTTTCGGACCTTCCGGCAGCGACATGGCCACGCTTGCGTGCGCTTTTGGATGTGCCGACCCAAGCGTCCGAGACGATCAATATGACAATAGGTGAACCGCGCCACGCATTTCCTGCGTTCGTGGGGGATATTCTGAACGCGAACCTTGCGGGCTTTGGCAAATATCCCGCCAACTATGGCACCGATGATTTGCTGGAGGCGATCAGTGGTTTTCTGAACCGCCGCTATGGTCTTGATGTCCCGAACGACCAGGTCTTGGCCCTGAACGGCACGCGCGAGGGGCTTTACAACGCCGCGATGGCCCTGTGCCGTGAGGAAAAACATGGCCAGCCCATCATTCTGACGCCCAATCCGTTCTATCAGGTCTATGCTGTTGCCGCACTTTCGGTGGGGGCGCAGCCGGTCTTTGTGCCAGCCACGGCCGATCATGGTCATTTGCCCGACTACCATGCCTTGCCTGCCGAAGTATTGGACCGGACCGCCGTCGCCTATGCCTGTTCGCCCTCCAATCCGCAGGGGGCTGTGGCCGATGAAACCTATTGGCGCGACTTGATTGCATTGGCCGAAAAGCATGATTTCATCATCTTTGCGGATGAGTGTTATTCCGAGATTTACCGCGACACCCCGCCCGCCGGTGCGTTGCAGGTCGCACGCGATATGGGCGCCGATCCCGAGCGGGTGCTAGTCTTTCATTCCCTGTCAAAGCGGTCGAACCTGCCGGGTCTGCGGTCGGGATTTTGTGCAGGTGGTCCCCAATCCATTGCGCGGCTGCGCGCTTTGCGTGCTTTTGCCGGTGCCCCCCTGCCAGAGCCATTGCAGGCAGTTGCGGCGGCAGCATGGAACGACGAGGACCATGTGGTTGAGAACCGTGCGCTTTATAATCGCAAATATGCCATCGCCGATCAGGTCTTTGGCAACATCAAGGGTTATCAATCGCCGCAGGCGGGTTTCTTTCTATGGCTTCCGGTTGCCGACGGTGAAGAGGCGGCCGTCAGGCTGTGGCAGCAAACCGGCGTGCGGGTCCTGCCGGGTGCCTACCTGAGCAAAGAGGCGGACGGGTTCAACCCCGGCAAGAACTACATTCGGGTCGCCATGGTGGCCCCAGAAGAAGAAATGCAGCGCGGTCTGATCCTGATCCGTGACTGTCTGTATGGTTGAGGAATAGTAGCATGGCATCTTATCAATCCCGTCGGCGCGACCCGCTTTTGGACAGCACAACCCAAGCTGCGCTGGAAAAACGCACCAAAGAGCTTTTGGGCCTCGGGCTGGTTTTTGCGGGTCTGCTGGTTGCGGCCATGGTGGGCAGCTATTCCCCTGATGATCCAAGCTGGATTTCGGCCACGGATGCACCTGTGCAGAACTGGCTGGGTCATCTTGGTGCCTCTGTCGCGGCTCCGCTGATGATGATTGTCGGTCTTGGCATTTGGGTTGTGCCGGTGGTGTTGCTGACGTGGGGTGTGCGGTTCGTGATGCACCACGGGCAGGAACGCGCGGTGGGACGGCTGATCTTTGCGCCTGTTGCCATTGTTGTGGCTTCCGTGCATGCCGCAACGCTTGCGCCGGGGGCAGAGTGGCCTGCGAATTTCGGCCTTGGCGGTCTGTTTGGCGATACCGTGCTGGGTGTGATCCTGACGATCGTGCCTTTCGGCGCGGCCTTCGGGGTCAAGCTTTTGTCTCTGCTGACAGGCCTTGGCCTGCTGGCGATACTGGCGTTCGTGCTGGGCTTTACGCGCCCCGAGATGAAGGTTGCCGGACGGTTTACCCTGCTGGGGACTGTGATGCTTTATGATCTGGCGCTGCGCCTGATTGGCAAGGGGGCGGCGGTTTCGGCAAAAGCGGCCCAAGATGTGGGCACGACGCTGCAGGCCCGCCGCGCGCAGATGGCGCAAACCCGCAGCGGGCCTGCAGTAGAACCCGTTTTGGACGATCCGTTTACTGTGCCGCCCGTGGTCGATGCCGCACGTGCGCGCGCGGCGGCTGTGGTGCGTTCCAACCCTGTGATGCCACCGGCAGAGCCGCCTCTGAGAGCCTCTGATCTGCCGCCCGCACCCCCGCTTGCCGCGCCAGCGCGCAAGATGCCTGCGCCTGAACCGCAGGGCGGTTTCCTGTCCGGCCTGCTGAAACGCAATGACCCGATGCCAGAGCCGGAGCTGGTGACCCGACCCGCCCCAGCCGTTGACATCCCGCTGGACGCCGATCCCGACCGCGTCAGCGCGCGCATCGCCGATGCCATCAAGAACCGCACGCCCAAGCCATCGCCCACTGGTGTCCGCATTGAGCCGCGACTGACCGAAGGGCGTGGTCCGCAGCCCTTGGTTTTCTCGCCGATGGAAGAAGACCTATCTGCCGAAGAAGGACTGATCGAAGTGCCCGTGGACACCCCTCGCATGGCCGCGCCGCATATGCCAATTCCGCCGGTCGCTGTGCCAACGCCCCCTGTGGCGGAAC
>JBFEQR010000217.1:0-4846 GCA_041549425.1 Yoonia sp.
GACCTGTCCAAGGGACAGCCGATTGCGCAATTCATCAAGGAAACCGGGGGGCAGACTCATAGAAAGCAGTATCTGCCAATTACGCGCAAAGGCCAATCCTTCTTCCGAGCATAAATATCCCCGCCGGAGGCATTAAAATTCTGGAATTTTGATCTACCGCGCAGCAACACCGCGCAACGCCACCTGCAAATCATGCACAAGCGTGACGGCCATCGACCGCATAACCATCACCTCGAAGGCATCCGGCCCCACACGTGTGATCGCGACCGACATATGTCCCAACATGGTTCTGGCACTATGGTTTGTCTTGAACACAGCCGCGCGCAGATCAACAGGCACAAGGCGGGCCAGCACATCCTCTGCCCTTTGCCCCGCGATCCGCACGGTCGCCCAGCCATCGCTTTGATCCGTGACCGCCGCCAGACCGTCCAAAGCGACATCTCCGGCAACCAGATACGTCCCATGCCCGAACCATGTGACGGCCCCTCCGCGGCGGTTGACCGTGGGCAAGGTCACGCCCAACTGGTCCTTCAGCGCCGCCGACACAGCCTTTTGCTGTCCCGCGAACGGTGCCACGGACCACAAGCGATCGACCGGCACTTCTGTCACCGTGACCCCGCCTTCGGAAAGCGGCAGCAGACCGGCACAAGGCGAAAGGGAAATCAGACTAACCACGTGCACGCCCTCCGGTTGGGTCAAAGAAGACAGGATCGCAGACCTCGGCCTCGCGGGTCACATCGCGCAGATGATCGCGCAGTGTGATCACTTCACCATGCCGCGCACGGCCGTTCTTCAAAAAGCCAAGCGCCAGATGCATGTCCAGCGTCGGCGAATAACACACAGACGTGGTATAGCCTTGGGAATTGACCCGCACCGCAGCGGCATCTTTTTCAAAAAGATGCGCCCCTGCCGTCAGGGTATCCTTGGCGCGCAGACCGACCAGCTGCTGACGGTCATCCCCCACCAGACCCGGCCGCGCAGCGGCGGCCTTGCCGATGCAATCCTTCTTGGCACTCACCATCCGCTCCATGCCGATATCAAACGCGGTGGTCCGCCCGTGGATTTCGGCATGGGTGATAAAGCCCTTCTCGATCCGCAGCACATTCAGGGCCTCCATGCCATAAGGGCCGCCACCCATAACCTCCGCCTGCGCCACAAGCATCCGGAACAGGCTCTCGCCATAGCGCGACGGCACCGCAACTTCATAGGCATGCTCACCCGAGAACGAGATCCGGAACAACCGCCCCGGCACCCCGGCAACGCCGACAGGGCCGCACGCCATGAACGGCCACGTCTGATCATCAAGCGCTTGATCCAGAACGGCATTCAACAGCTCGCGCGCCTTCGGGCCAGCCACCGCAAACTGTGCCCATTGCTCGGTCACGGAAACGACCTTGGCATCCAGATCAGGACGCAAGACCTGCAACACGAACTCCAGATGGCGCATCACTAGACCCGCCGCCGCAGTGGTGGTGGTCATCACGAAATGCTGCGCCCCCAGACGTGCCGTCGTGCCGTCATCCAGAACATGCCCGTCCTCGCGCAACATCAGCCCATAGCGGACGCGGCCCACCTTCAGGGTCGAGAACATGTTGGTATAAACAAAATCCAGCAGCGCCGCCGCATCCGGCCCCTGAATGTCGATCTTGCCAAGGGTGGACACATCACAAACGCCCACGGCACCCCGCACATAGCCGACCTCGCGGTCACAGGACTGACGCCAATGGGTTTCGCCCGTCTGCGGGAAATAGCTGGGGCGATACCAAAGGCCCGCTTCGATCATAGGGGCACCACGCGCCACCGTGGCCTTGTGGGATGTGGTAAACCTTTCAGGCGCAAACCCCTTGCCCTGACTGCCCGCCCCCATCGCCGCAATGGCGACCGGTACATAGGGCGGACGGAAGGTGGTGGTGCCGGTTTCAGGGATACCGCGCCCCGTGGCATCGGCAAGCACGGCAAGCGCCACGACGTTGGACGACTTACCCTGATCAGGTGCCATACCTTGGGTCGTATAGCGCTTCATATGCTCGACCGACCGGAAATTTTCCTGCGCCGCCAGCCGGATATCCTTGACGTGGACATCGTTTTGAAAATCGATCCACTTGCGGCCCTTGCCCGCCACCGCCCATAGCGGGGAAATAGCATAGGCGCTGTCATCGGCCACCGGCAGCGTCACCTTGGGTTCCAACCCAAGGCCCGTTGCGACATCGGCAGCAACTTGCGCCCCTTCCGCCAGACACCCCGCCGTATTGAACACACCGTTACATGCGCCAGCGGTCACCATATCGGGGATGCTGTCCGGCGTGGGCACAAAGGACGCAATATCCTCGCGCCATGTCGGGCGACCATTCATATGGCAGGTCAGATGCACCGTCGGGTTCCAGCCGCCTGACATGGCCAGACAATCGGTGCGGATACTGCGCGTCCCGCCTGCATGGGTGATCGTGATGCTTTCCAGCCCATGACGGCCTTTGGTCGCTATGACCTGCGCACCCGTGAAGACCGGATAGTCCGCCTCGATCTGCACATCGTCACGGCTGTCGATAACTGCCGCGATTTTTACTCCCGCTGCGGCAAGGTCGCGGGCTGTGCGATGGGCGTCATCATTGTTGCAAAAGATCGCAACCGACTTGCCGCAGACCACGCCCCAGCGGTTGGCATAGGCGCGCACAGCGCTTGCCATCATGATCCCCGGGCGGTCGTTGTCGGGAAAAGCAATCGGACGCTCTAGCGCGCCGGCACACAGGATCGCGCGCTTGGCGACGATCCGCCAGAAACACTCAAGCGGCTTGCCTGCCTTGCGCGGCCCCGCCACACGCTCCAGCGCGCCATAGGTGCCCTGATCGTAGGCACCGGTGACCGTGGTGCGGGTCATCATGCGCACGTTGGGCAAAGCCGCCAGTTCGGCGACAGCCTGTGCCACCCAATCCGCGGCAGGCATGCCATCGACATCTTCCTTTTCACGCAACAGGCGGCCACCCATGGCGGTATCTTCGTCGGCCAGAATGACATCCGCGCCCGCGCGGCCAGCGGTCAGGGCCGCCATCAGGCCCGCAGGTCCCGCGCCAATCACCAGCACGTCACAAAACGCAAAGGCCTTTTCATAGTCATCCGGATTGGTGTGTCCGCTCAGCGCGCCCAGTCCGGCGGCACGGCGGATGACCGGCTCATAAAGCTTTTCCCAAAAACTGCGCGGCCACATGAATGTCTTGTAATAAAAACCGGCCCCCAGAAAAGGCGAAACCAGATCATTCACAGCCATCATGTCATGGCGCAAGGATGGCCATGCATTCTGGCTGGATACCTCCAGCCCTTCAGACACCTCAAGCGTCGTGGCCCTCACGTTGGGCTCGGCCTGCGCACCGCGTCCGACGGTGACCAATGCGTTCTGTTCCTCCGATCCTGCGGACATGACCCCGCGAGGGCGGTGATATTTGAACGACCGCGCCACCAGCCTGATGTCATTTGCCAGCAAAGCAGCCGCCACCGGCTCTCCCGGTACGCCCTGCAAGCGCCGCCCGTCAAAGGTGAAAGAGACCGTTGTTTCAGGTGCTTGCAGCCTCATGTCTTCACCTTTTCCGCCAGAACAGCCCCGTGGACCGCGTGGGTCACAGTGTTGCGGTCAACCACCAGCCACGCACCGCAACCGGCCTCGTGAAACCACAGATCGCGGGTGTCGCCCGCAGGGTTGTCGCGGTTATGCAGATAGTCGTCCCAAGCCGCGAGACCCGCGTCTTCGGCAGGACGCTCAAGCGCAACTGCATCGCCTTGATAATAAAACTCGCGCCGGTCGCGCTCGCCGCAGTTGGGGCAATTTATGCGCATGTCATGCTCTCTTCATCTTGGCAAAAAAACTCAAGTCCAACGCCTGCCCCTAGTGCAAGTTATGCTGAGAGCCGGTGCCCTCTTCATCCATCAGGCCCACGCCTGTGCGGAAACGGTCCAGCCGGTATTTGGCTGCCGGTTCATGGTGATTGCCCGTGGCCATCAGATGCGCAAAGCTGAACCCGGAACCGGGCACGGCCTTGAAACCGCCGTAACACCAGCCGCAATCGATAAAGAGCCCCTCGGTCGGGGTCTTGTCGATGATGGGCGACCCATCCGGCGTCATATCCATGATCCCGCCCCATGACCGCAGCACGCGCGCCTTGCCGATTGCAGGCATCAGCGTCATGGCCGCGTCCATCACATGTTCTTTCATCGGCAGGTTCCCGCGCGCGGCGTAAGAGGCGTAAAAATCAATGTCCCCGCCGAAAACCAGCCCGCCCTTGTCGGACTGGCTGATATAGAAATGCCCCATGCCGAAACTGACAACATGGTCGATGATCGGTTTCAGCCCCTCGGTCACGAAGGCCTGCAAAACGTGGCTTTCAATCGGCAGGCGCATCCCCGCCATTGCCGCCACCTGACCGGAGCGTCCGGCCACAACGATCCCGACTTTCTTGGCCCTGATCGCACCGCGTGTGGTTTGCACGCCTTTGACCACGCCGCCTTCGATATCGATGCCGGTGACTTCGCAATTCTGGATGATATCGACGCCCCGCTGATCCGCACCACGCGCATAGCCCCAAGCGACGGCGTCATGGCGCGCGGTGCCACCGCGCGGGTGGTAAAGCCCGCCATAGACCGGAAAACGCACATTGTCGAAATCCAGATAGGGCAGATGTTCGCGTACGCCGTCACGGTCCAGAAGGATAGCATCGTCACCCTGATTGATCATCGCGTTCCCGCGGCGCGCAAAAGCATCGCGCTGGCCGTCGGAATGGAACAGGTTGATCAGGCCACGCTGCGAATGCATGACGTTATAATTCAGCTCCTGCTCCATGGTTTCCCAAAGCTTGAGAGA
>JBFEQR010000218.1:0-4842 GCA_041549425.1 Yoonia sp.
AATATGGCGGGGGCGCCGGCAAGATCAGTAAGGGCCGCCGCAGCATCCTCGGGGGTCATGATCCGCGCCTGTCCCTTGCCGTCATAGCCAAACCGACGGGTTTTCAGGATCGCGGGCGTACCGATCTGCGCAATTGCGGCGTCCAGATCAGCGGCAGAGGCAACATCAGCAAATGGCGCGGTTTGCAGCCCTAGATCCTGCAGGAACTGCTTTTCCACCAGCCGGTCCTGACTGGTGGCCAAGGCCTGCCGACCTGGATGGATCGGCGCGAGGGTCTCAAGCAGATCAAGTGCGCTGGTCGGGATGTTCTCGAACTCGTATGTGATGACATCCACGCTTTGACCAAAGGCGGTCAGGGCGGCTTTGTCGTCATAACTGGCAGTGGTGACGCGGTGGGCCACATCACCGGCAGGCGCGCCTGCACCAGGTTCGAAGATATGGGTTTTCAATCCCAAACGGGCCGCCGCCACGGACAGCATGCGCCCCAACTGCCCACCGCCCAGAATGCCGACGGTCGCTCCGACTGGAAGTGGCTTAGTCATCTGTTGGCTCTTCCGGAATAGAGGCGCTCAGATCAAGACGCCATTGATCAAGACGGGCGGCAAGATCGGGGTCTTGCAAAGCGAGAATCCCCGCGGCCATCAAGCCGCCGTTCTTGGCACCGGCAGCACCGATTGCCATCGTCGCCACCGGATACCCGCGCGGCATCTGCAGAATGGAATAAAGACTGTCCACGCCGGACAAAGCATTGGTCTGGACCGGCACACCCACAACGGGCACCCGCGTTTTCGAGGCCATCATGCCCGGCAAATGGGCCGCCCCGCCAGCGCCGGCGATAATGACCTGCAATCCACGCGCAACCGCTGTCTTGCCATAGTCCCACAGCCGGTCGGGCGTGCGGTGGGCCGATACGATCTTTGTCTCATAGGCCACGCCAAGTTCATCAAGAACATCAGCAGCTTCGCGCATCGTGGGCCAGTCGGACTGGCTGCCCATGATGATGCCGACAAGGGGTTTGGTCATGACGTTATCCCATCGCTTCAAGGAAGCGGCACTATAGCCAAGGATGGGGGCACGGCAATGCCGTCAGGCGATAATATCGGGCAAAATACGGTCGCTCAGCTGGGTAATCTGGTCCTTAAGGGCAAGCTTTTGCTTTTTCAGCCGCTTGATGGTCAGCATGTCGGACGACCCGCGCGTTTGCAGGGCGTCAATCGCCTCATCCAGATCACGATGCTCGCGCTTGAGCACCTCCAGCTTTACGCGCAGCACCTCGTGCTGTTCCATTCTGGCGGATGTGTTCATATGTCTGGGCCCAAATACTGCGTCGTTTGCGCATAGTATAAAGCGGTTTCGCCGAAACGACCTAACACTTCCTCTTGATCCACGCCGCATTGGCCCCCATATTTTCAACAGAAGGGTCGCCGCTTGCGGGACCGCAACCTGACAGTCGCTTTGAAAAGGACATGTCTTATGACAAAACTGGCATTGGGAACGCATCCGTTCCTTTTGGGATTTGAACAGCTTGAACGGCTGGTCGAGCGTACCGCAAAAAGCGGGAACGAGGGGTATCCACCCTATAATATCGAACAAACGTCCGAAAATTCGTACCGCATCACGCTGGCGGTGGCTGGATTTGGCGAAGATGATCTTGCGATCACGGTCGAGGATAGCTCTTTGGTGATCCGCGGACGGCAGTCCGACGACAGCGAAGGCCGCATTTTCCTGCACCGCGGGATCGCGGCGCGGCAGTTTCAACGTTCATTCGTGCTGGCTGATGGTGTCGACGTAGGCGAAGCGGTGATGGAAAACGGCCTGTTGCACGTCGATCTGACGCGGGCGGTGCCACAACGTGTAGTGCAGACAATCAACATAAAGAAAGGGTGACGCATGGATACGAAAATCGACCTCAACAAAATCGGCCAGGATCTGGTCTACGTGAAGCCTATTCTGGTGACGGACCTACCCGAAGAGGTGCGCGAACAGGTCGGCGACCTGCAAGAGCTTTACGCCGTGCACAATGCTTCGGGCGAGCAATTGGCGCTTGTCGCAGATCGCAAGCTGGCCTTTCATCTTGCACGTGAAAACAAGATGAACCCCGTGACGCTGCATTGATGAAGGTAAGGTGGGTTCTGATCCACCTTACCCTTTGATCAACCCGAGGCTTTCCAGCTTCAAAATCACCTGATGCGCGCAGTCATCGACCGGCACGCTTTCTGTTTCAATGCGCAGCTCGGGGTTTTGTGGAACATCATAGGGGTCTGAAATGCCCGTGAATTCCTTGATCTTTCCTTCGCGCGCAAGCTTGTAAAGCCCCTTGCGGTCCCGCCGCTCGCATTCCTCGATCGACGTTGCAACATGCACTTCGAGGAAGGCGCCGAACTGTTCTATTTCTTCGCGCACAGCACGGCGCGTCGTTGCATAAGGGGCGATTGGCGCGCAGATTGCGATGCCGCCATTCTTCGTGATCTCTGACGCCACATAGCCGATGCGCCGGATGTTCAGGTCACGGTGCTCTTTGCTGAAACCAAGCTCGGATGACAGGTTCTTGCGCACGATATCCCCGTCCAGCAAGGTGACCGGACGCCCCCCCATTTCCATCAGCTTGACCATCAGGGCATTCGCAATTGTTGATTTGCCTGATCCGGAAAAGCCGGTGAAAAACACCGTAAAGCCTTGTTCGGTCCGTGGCGGACGTGTCTTGCGCAGTTCTTCGACCACGGCGGGGAAAGAAAACCACTCTGGGATTTCCAGCCCTTCCGCCAGCCGCCGCCGCAGTTCCGTGCCCGAGATGTTGAGGATGGTCACGTTATCCTTGTCCACAATCTCATCGGCGGGTTCGTATTGGGCGCGGTCTTGCACATAAACCATGTGCCTGAAGTCGACCATTTCGATGCCCATCTCGGCCTGATGTTTGCGGAACAACTCTTGTGCATCATAAGGGCCGTAGAAATCTTCACCCGCGGAATTCTTGCCCGGTCCTGCGTGATCGCGGCCCACGATGAAATGGGTGCAGCCGTGGTTCTTGCGGATCAGCCCGTGCCAGACCGCTTCGCGCGGGCCAGCCATGCGCATGGCAAGGTTCAGCAAAGACATCGTCGTGGTCGCTGACGGATACTGGTCCAGCACCGCCTCATAGCAGCGCACGCGGGTGAAATGGTCGATGTCGCCCGGTTTGGTCATGCCGACCACGGGATGGATCAGCAGGTTTGCCTGCACTTCTTTTGCAGCACGGAACGTCAGTTCCTGATGGGCACGGTGCAGCGGGTTGCGGGTCTGGAAGGCAACGACCTTGCGCCAGCCCAACTTGCGGAAATAGGCGCGCAATTCATTGGGCGTGTCCCGCCTGCCGCGAAAATCATAGTGCACCGGCTGCTGGATACCCGTGACGGGGCCGCCCAGATAAACCTTGCCTGCTGTGTTATGCAGATAATTCACCGCAGGATGTGCGCTGTCATCCGCGCCGAATACCTTTTCGGCCTCGCGCGCTTTGTCCGGCACCCATTTGTCGGTGACGGTCATCGTGGCAAGGATCACGCCCTCCTGATCGCGCAAGGCAATGTCCTGACCAACGACGATCTGCTCTGCCTGCGCCTCTGTCACATCGAGCGTGACCGGCATCGGCCAGAGCGTGCCATCGGCAAGACGCATGTTATCGACAACGCCGTCGTAGTCTGCCTGCGACAGGAACCCCTTGAGCGGGTTGAACCCCCCGTTCATCAACAGTTCCAGATCACAAATCTGGCGCGGC
Organism: Yoonia sp.; assembly: GCA_041549425.1. Lineage (GTDB taxonomy): Bacteria > Pseudomonadota > Alphaproteobacteria > Rhodobacterales > Rhodobacteraceae > Yoonia. Next base: position 3,752 of record JBFEQR010000218.1, read on the forward strand.
GTCAGATCGTGACTGACAAGATCGCCCGCCTCGGCCTTCAGCTTTTGCGCGCTGTCATAGGAAACATAAAGTTCGGGGATCGGGGCCAAATCTTGTGCCATCGGTATCTCAATCAGCTTTCAATGCGTGTTGAGGCGGCATAACGCCATCGCCAACATGATGTCTACCGAGGCGCGCAAATAAGAGCATTATTCCTGCAAAAGCGGGACGGCGATGACGCCGTCCCGCCATTGTCGCCACCCGGCTATTCGGCAGCGGCCGGATCGTCCAGTTCGGCGATATATTTTTCCGCATCCAACGCCGCCATACAGCCCATACCGGCAGAGGTCACAGCCTGACGATAGATATGATCCGTCAGATCACCTGCGGCAAACACACCCGGAATGGCCGTTTTTGTCGTGCCGGGGGCAACTTTCACATAACCGCCATTGTGGGTCTCAAGCTGGTCTTTGACCAACTCGCTTGCAGGGGCGTGACCGATGGCGACAAAAACGCCTTTGGCGGGCAAATCCGTCACTTCGCCGGTCTTGGTGTGCTTGACGCGCACGCCTTCGACACCCAGCGGGCTGTCGGCGCCATAGACTTCTTCGATTTCGTGAAACCAGAGGGTTTCGATCTTGGGATTGTTCAACAAGCGGTTCTGCAGGATTTTTTCAGCGCGCAGTTCATCGCGGCGGTGCACCAGCGTGACTTTGGACGCAAAATTGGTCAGGAACAGCGCCTCTTCCACGGCGGTATTGCCGCCACCGACGACGACAATTTCCTGCCCGCGGTAAAAGAACCCGTCGCAGGTCGCGCAGGCGCTGACGCCAAAGCCCTTGAACTTTTCCTCCGATGGCAAGCCCAGCCACTTGGCCCGCGCACCGGTGCACAGGATCACGGCATCAGCCGTGTAGACCGCACCGCTGTCACAGGTGGCGGTGAAGGGCCGGTTTTGCAGGTCCAGTTTGGTCACGATATCACCGACGATCTCGCAGCCCATCGCGCGGGCGTGAGCCTCCATGCGGATCATCAGATCAGGGCCTTGTACTTCGGTGTCGCCGGGCCAGTTTTCGACCTCGGTTGTGGTGGTCAACTGCCCGCCGGGCTCG
>JBFEQR010000219.1:0-4816 GCA_041549425.1 Yoonia sp.
GGTTGATGGGTATCTGCGGGATGGTCCCAGACTTCATCGGCGCGGCCCAGTTCCAGCGGCACATCCCACGGAACCCGTTCCTGCAACAAAAGGTCCATCGCGCGGATCGGCTGCTCGCGCAGGAAACGGTGTACCATGATGTCGTCAAAAAGTGCGTTGATGATCGCGGTCTGCACCATGCCCTGATGATGCGCCATGAACGTCGTGACGGCGACAAAGTCGCGGCCCGTTGCACGACGGTCCGGCGTGAAATCCAGCGCTTCGATAAAACCATATCGGGTCAGCACGCCTTTTTTGGCCAATGCATTCAGGTTGTCAGCAGCCGCACCCGGCCATCCGCAAAGCGCCAAAGCCGACCCGTAGGGCGCGATGACCAGATCATCGGTCAGCCCCCTGCGAATGCCAAGCCCGGGCACACCGAAAGCACGATATTGAAAGGTGCCCTGCGTATCCGTGGTGCCAAAGGCCGATTCCGAAATGCCCCAGGGCACCCCGCGTTCGTGGCAATAGGCACGCTGGAAATCCACCGCTGTCAGCTCACTTTCCCCCAATAGGGTGTCGCGGTGGCTGGGCAGGAACAGTGGCGGCATGAGATATTCGAACATCGACCCGTTCCACGACAGGATCGAGGGCTTGCCCTGCAGTCTGGTGATCGGCCTGCTGAAGTGGAACCAGTGATCGACAGGCGCGTCATGCTTTGCGATGGCAAAATAGCTGGCCAGACGGGCCTCTGTCGCGAGCAGGTCGTAGTGGCTGTTGTCCATCTTCCCAAGGCTCTGGTTGTAGCCGATCCAGAACAGCCCCGCAGATGCATCATAGAGAAAGGTAAAATCCATCCCGAAAGCGAGTTCGTCGGCCATGACCGCAAGATCACGGATGGCAGCGCGGGTTGTTTCTTGCTGCACGAACCCTTCGGAAATGGACTGGCGCAACTGATCCAGCCACGTCTGCGTCACGGCACAGGGTTCGCGGGCATCAGCCTGCCAGCGATCCAGCAACTCTGTGAACGCCGCTGAAGACACCTGATCCCCTGTCCAGCCCGATTTGGGATAAAGCTGATCCCCAATCTCTCGGGCAACCGGCGCAACAGCCTCGGGGCATTCTGCGATCACGCGCAGCCATGGCATGAACAAATCGACATCGCGGGCAATGGCGTGCAGGTCGTGGCGAAACCGTTCCAGCCACGTGGTGATATCGGTTGCCTGATCGCGCGACAGGTCGGGCGATTTTTCAATGGCGGCCAATGCGAGACCCTCAAGCGACTGCCAATGCGTCCCGTCGATGGCCGCCAAAGCCGCGTGCCATCGCAAGGGTGACGCCTTGGCCTGCGAAAGCTCATCGCCGATGGCACGCGCGGTTTCGTCCAAAGCCGAACGGTCGCGCCCCTGCACTTCGCCAAGTGCGGCACAAAGCAGGTCCAGCACGACCTCAAGCCCGCCAAGCGTTCCGGCCCCGACAAGCGGGCCATCGGCCACTTCAAGGCATCCCTGTTTCAGCGTCACAAGAGACACGGCCAGATTGCCACTGTCGACGGTCGAGACATAACGCGGCTCCAACGGGGTCAGCGTTTGGGTGTCGTACCAGTTCAGGATATGCCCGCGATATTTTGCCATCCGCCCCAACGTGGCAAGGGTGTTGCGGGTCCGGACGGCAAAATCGCTTGTCGTGATGAAACCCATATCGCGCGCAGCCAAAGCCGAAACAAGGAACATGCCGATGTTGGTCGGCGAGGTGCGGTGCGCGATCTCTTCTTTCTGGCCGAACTGGTAATTGTCGGGCGGCAGCCAATTGTCTTGCGGTCCGACGAAAGTTTCAAAAAAGTGCCATGTACGCCGCGCGACGAGGGTCAGAAAGCGGCGGTGCTCGGGGCTGAGGGTTTGGGCCCGAAAATAACGCGGCCGCGCGCTCCAGACTGCGATTTCCGGCGCGATCAGCCAAAGCGCGAGCACCGGCCCCGCCGCCCAGACCCCCTGCGGATCATACTGTGCCAGATAAGCCGCCATCACCAGCGCAATAGCCGAGGACGGCCACATCAATGACCATGCAGTGTGCCGGATGCTGCCCCGTGACGCACGGGCCGACGCATGCGCCGCCGACGTCCATTCCAGCCGGTTCCTGCCGCTGACATAGACCCGCCAAAGTGTGCGAAAAATCGCATCAAGGGCGATCACCGTGTCACTGACCAGAAACGAGATAAAGAAAAACCAGCGCCCCGATGTGACCCGGATGTTGTGGATCGCACGGCCCAGCGCGCCACGCCGGATGCCGCCTGTCGCGATGGCAAAGGCTTCGCCGATCAGATAGCTGCCAGGTGCTGCAACCGCCAGCCCCGTCCAGACCAGCGCGCTGCCCGGCATCAACAGCCACCCGCCAAGGAAAAACAGAAACAGGGCGGGCGACATCAGACTGCGCCGCAGGTTATCGACCAGTTTCCAGCGGTCCAGCCCTGACAACGTCGTCTTGGCGGTTCCCCCCGTGGCCGCGGGAACCTTGCGTCCCAACCACGGCACAAGCTGCCAGTCCCCGCGCATCCAGCGGTGTTGCCGCATGGCGTAGTCAGGGTAGGTTGCGGGCAAGTCTTCATAAAAGACGACATTGCTAACCAAAGCAGCCCGCCCGTGCAGCCCTTCGAACAAATCATGGCTCAGGACGTGGTTGTCGGGGACACGCGCGCGCATGCTTTGATGCAAGGCCGCGATATCGTAAATGCCCTTGCCGACGTATATGCCGGTTCCGAACAGGTCCTGATAGACGTCCGACACGGCCCTGCTGTAGATATCAATGGCGGTGTCTCCGGCGAAAAGATGTGCGAAATGCGTGCCTTTGCCGAGTTTGGGCAAAATCTCGATCCGTGGCTGCAAAATGGCATAGCCGGACACGACCCGCCCGCTTTGCACGTCCATAACGGCCCGATTGAGCGGATGCGCCAGAATACCCACAAGCCGCGCGCCCGATCCCGGCGACATCTGGGTGTCGGCATCAAGTGTGATCGCATAGCGTATCCCGCGCAAGCGATCAGCAGGCCCCGCAACCACGTCAAACGCATCGACCCCATCACGCAGCACATAGCGGTTGAACTCTTCTATCTTGCCGCGTTTGCGTTCCCACGCCATCCAGCAGCCTTCGGCGGGATTGTACTGGCGACGGCGATGCAACAACACAAACGGCGGATCGGCATCGGATGTGTGTCGGCGGTTCAAGTCCGCGATCTTTTCTGTCAGGGCCGTTTCGATCAGGACATCTTCGGGCAAGGTTCGGGTTTGCGCGTCTGCCAGATCAGTCAAAAGGACAAACAGGAACGCAGGATCAGGATTGGCGATGCGCAGGATTTCGATCTTATGCGCGATTTCCTCAACTTCGGCGGGCGCGGCAATGATAACGGGAATCACAATGGCCGTGGCACAATCCTTTGCGATCCCTTTCGAGAAATCCATCTCGGGCAAAACGTCTGGCTGGCTAAAATGCGTGATAAGCCAATGGCCGAACCACACACTCGGGATCGTTGCAGGCAGAAAACTAAGCGTCAGGCCCACTACCCATTGCCCCAAAGTCGCGTCATTCATCCAAAGATAGGCAACCGACAGCCCGATGGCCAAACTGACGAGCGACATCAGACCCGCGGCATAAAGCGATTGTCGGTAGCGCCACAAACGCCGCCTGATCGCCGCCAGCGGCGAGACACGACACTGCAACTGCGCTTCAAGCTGCGTCAATCCGTCATCGACCAGCCAATATCCGACGTGGTTCCGGCTGCCAGATGCGTCACCGCTACCCGCCAGTTCAATAACGGCGCGCGCAACCTCGGGTTCCGATTTGTCGCTGCGCCATGCAAGTTGCTCGACCACGCGCCGGTACCGGTTGCGTGTCTCGAATGTCATGGCCGCATAGACACCGGCGGGATCACGGGCCAGTTCCGCTTCGATGCAGCTGACCTGATCGACAAAATCCGCCCATTTGATCCCGTCGATAGCAATCAGATTGGTGATCGCATGCGCGATCCGGTCAACAGGCGAGGCATCGCCCACGGGTGCGGGGCTTGTCCCCGAGGGCGGTGCCAGATCCGGATCAATACCCGCGACCGCATCAACAAGCTGTTGAAGACACACCAGCCGCAGCATCGACGGCATCGCCCAAAGCTCGGCATTATAGAGCGGTGCAGATTTCTGATAATCCTGAATGAAACCGGCCAAACCCGTCAGCGTAATCTGCGCGGTCACCGGCCCCGAGACGGCGCATGCAATGGCATAGGCCCGTGGCACCCCCGCACCCTGTTCGCGCTTGAGTGCAGGAAGCTTGTCATAGAAGTGTTGTGGAAGATCCTCCTGCAAACGCCGCAGGGCGCGTCGGACCTGATAGTCATTATCAAGTATCCAGTCCGCCGCGCGCGCGTGATCGGAGGGCGGATCGGCGCAAAAGGCGCGCACCGCCTCGAACCAGTCATCCAAGGCGGGCAAAGCACGATAGATATCCAGTTTCTCGGGCGGACCCGCGACAACAGCCCCCTTCAGCGCCGCTGCCCCCGCGAAGGTTGCAAGGCCATGCCGGTCTGTCCCGACCTCGTTCATCAGTCTGTTCCAGCCGGTTGCCGGACCCCTTTTGACGACACATGACCGAATGTGTGATTGCTGTTGTGCCCGTTGCGACTGCGGACCAGCAGAACGGGGATATGCGCGTTTTCCAGCACAAACCGCGCAACGTCGCCGGTGGGCACGTCAGGGTGCCCACTTTGCCCATGGGTCGCCATCACGACAAAATCGGCACTTTCGCGCGCCATGATGTCGATCAGAGCGCGCCGCGCATCGCCGCTGTCGGAAAC
>JBFEQR010000220.1:0-4782 GCA_041549425.1 Yoonia sp.
CTCGGTCGCGAAACCCTTCCCCCAAGCCGCCCGGGCAAGCCAATACCCAAGCTCATCATCCATGCCAACGGTGCCCACCAATTGGTCGCCGTGCCAGATGAGCCAAGCATTGGCGCGACCCTCAGCACATTCATTTATGAACCATTCCGCATCGGCCAGCGTGTAAGGATACGGAACAACCGTAAGCCATTTGCTGACTTCGATATCGTTTAGCGCTACAGTAATCGCCGACGCGTCCTGCGGCCGCATGGCACGCAGGGTCAACCGCTCCGTCATCAATGTCGGAACGGTCACTTTCCGGTTTTCAGCGTATAGGTCCATGTCGGCACTGTGGCATTGCGCGAGACCGAAAACGCCTCAGCATCGCCCAAATAGTCGAAACCGCAATTTGTCAGCACGCGGGCGGACCCGGGGTTGTCCTGAAACACCTCGGCAAAGATGGTCTTGGCGTCATGCGGGTTGGCGGCGATCAAGGTGCGCACCGCTTCGGAAGCGAAGCCCGAGTTCCAGAAAGCCGGGGCAATCCAATAGCAAATCTCGGACTGGTTGCGATCCATCCGGTCCAAGCTGATCAGGCCAAGCGCCTCGGCATGACCATTGGCCGATCCGTCGATCACCCAGATATCCTCGGTCCGGTCGGGGCGCGATGCGCGTTCAATCATGGCTTCCACACTGCCCGGCGGCAAGGGATGCGGCATCGCGCGGGTCCCGCGCGCGACACGATCATCAGAGGCATACATGGCAATCAGGCCTGCATCCGATTTGCGACAGGGGCGCAGCACGAAACGCTCAGCGCTGATCGTGTCCTGCACGACGATATCTTCATGTCTCATGGCATCCTCCTCCGATGACCGAGATCTGCTTAGCTCTCCCCTCTAAGCAGATAAATTGGCAAAAATATGAATAAAAAAAGGGGGACCGGTGTTCACCGATCCCCCCAAATTCTTACCTGGAATTTTCGGCTTACTCAGCGGCCTCCGCCACTGGGAGAACCGAAATAAAGGTGCGGCCCTTAAGGCCCTTGTGGAATTTGACGTTGCCATCAACAGTTGCAAAGATTGTGTGATCTTTGCCCATGCCAACGCCCATGCCTGGCCACATCTTTGTGCCACGCTGGCGCATGATGATGTTGCCTGGAACGACGACTTCGCCACCGAACTTTTTTACGCCAAGACGACGACCAGCTGAGTCGCGCCCGTTACGGGATGAACCGCCTGCTTTTTTGTGTGCCATTGGTGTCTCTCCTTAGCCTTTTGCCAGCTCAGCCGCTTGGGCGATCCAGCCTTCACGTTCGATACGGCCTTTGAACGACAGTTTCTCGTCCATAGCAGCCACATCATCTTCCGTCCATGCCGCAATCTGCGCGAAAGTCGTCACGCCAGCAGCGTGCAGCTTCTTCTCGAGCGCAGGACCAACACCGGACAGTGCTTTCAGATCGTCAGCACCCGCAGCAGCGGCTGGTGCAGCTTCTGCCTTCTTTGGTGCGGCTTTCTTTGCGGCGGCCTTTGGTGCGGCCTTCGCAGCAGCGACAGGTGCAACACCTGCGCCGGATACGGCAGCCATAACGCCGGACTTGTCAGCACCTTTTTCAAGGATGTCTGCAATGCGGACCAGTGTCAGTTGCTGACGGTGACCCTTTTTGCGTTGCGAACCGTGCTTACGACGACGCTTGACGAAGTTGATCGTCTTTTCGCCTTTGATCTGGTCGATCACTTCAGCCTGAACGCCAGCGCCCTCGACCAAAGGTGTGCCCACGGTGGAGCCGACCATCAGAATCTCGTTGAATTGGATTTTATCGCCGGCATTTGCTGCCAGCTTTTCGACGCGCAGAACGTCGCCAGAAGCGACTTTGTACTGCTTGCCGCCGGTTTTGAGAACCGCAAACATATGTTTTTCCTTCATTTCTCGCGTCTCTGAGGCCCCGAAGTGCATTCGGCGTTTGGTACCTTTGGACAGCGCGCCCGTGGGCGAATTATCGCAAATACCCTTACAAGTCCCTTGCAAGGATGGCGGCTTATCTGACCAATGCCCTGATAAGTCAACCCAAAAGAAGGACCCGTGCCCCATGCGTTTGTCGTTGATTGCCATTCTCGCCGCGACCGCCTGCACAGACGCGACAAACCATCTTGGCAATCCGCTGTCGCTGCCGCTCGGCGCGGTCAGCACAACGATCAACACCGCCGCCGATAATACGCGCCGCGGTCAGGTGGAAGTCTTTGTCAAAGCGAACCATACCTCCCTTTTGGCAGACATTGATGCGGGCGGTGGCCCCGCGTTGACGCAGGCCATGGATATTGCCGGTATCGCCGTGCGCGACCGCCCTGCCCGCGTGATCCAGTTGCAGTCCGATCGCGCGATCTATCAAACCGCCCCCGGCGCGCTGGTGACCGCCTTGATGGTCTACAGCCGTTAGAAGCCCGCCAAGAGAGAGTCGCGCTTGGCGACCAGATCCCAGAACGCCTTGGATTTCGCGATATCATCGACCAGGTCGGTCGGAATGCCCCGCGCCACCATACGTTGGTACAAGGTCTGCGGGTAGCCGGACATCAAAGGCGGCACGCTAACCATGGGGTTGATATCGACCGCTTGTGAAGCAGCCTCATCAGGGCAACCGCGCGTCGGGTTGCCACTGGCACTGGCCCCGTCGGCGGCCAACTGTGCCTTGGCTGCAAAATAGATCGCGCATTCTGCGTCGCGCAGCTCTGCCTGTCGGGGGTCATCTGCGGGCAGATCGGGCTGCGGAGGAATCGCAGCGGTCTGATCACAGGCCGCCAGAAAAAAGGCGGCAGCTACGGCATACTTGAACAAAGACATGACAGGTTCCTTTTGACAACTTTGCGCAGTTTACCCCAGACAGCGATGAAGCCAGGACTAGAGCTCCTGACTAAGCATAAAGCGCGACGCAGCCAAGCCCAACCCGCGCGAGATATCGTTGAACATCCCGTCAAATGCCACGAACAGCGCAGTTGTCAGATCCTGCCCCGCATCGGACTTCGAGAATGTGATATAAGCGCTCAGCGCGTCGTCCGAAAGCGGCTGATAGGCCATCAGCAAAAAGGAATAGACCCATTCGGTCGTGCTTTCGCGGATTTCCCCCTCCTGCCCCCAGACATTCTCCAGGGCAGCTTCGGCCGTGACACCGGCAGGCATCGCACCACCGTCAATCAGACCCGTGTAGAAGGCAAAACTGGAATTGAGCGCGCCCACCACATTGCTTTCAATAAGATCGTTGGCGACGACAAAGTCCTGCACCATGAGGTAACGCGGTGTCTCATCCAGCATCGCCAGGCGGGCGGCATCGATCGCGGCCTCCTCAACGGCGTCATCCAGCATCGCGCGACGTGCGCTCACCTCAAGATCGACAATGCTGCGCCCGGGCTGGGTTGTGAAAAAGGTCAGCATCGCATCGATGTCGTCCCCCTCGAGCGCTTCGCCAAACGCGCCGCGCACTTCTTCATACATCATCTGCGGATCGTAAATCGCGGCAACTGCATCGGACCAATCCGTGCTTGCACCACCGGGCAACAAGTCGGTGGCAAGCGTGGTTCCGTATTCCAGCCCTTCGTCGCGCATTACCGCGATGATCTCGGGCATGCCAAGGGCATCAAACAACGCATCAAGCTTTTCGACGTCATTGGTCTGCGCAAACAGCGCACCCGCCTGCAGCGTGGCCGTCATAGTCAGGGCGATAGCAAAGCGGCGCATGGAAATGATCCTTTATGAAAACATACAGATCAGCAATATGAGGCCCCGCCCCACTTTCCAAGAGGTATGACGGAAATGTCAGGCGGGTGCGGATTGGCTCTTGCACAGTCCCGTCCTGCACAGTATCCCGCCCAAGTCCCCGCGGAGAGGTGCCGGAGTGGTCGAACGGGGCGGTCTCGAAAACCGTTGTGGGTGCAAGCCCACCCAGGGTTCGAATCCCTGTCTCTCCGCCATCAGACCAAATATTGAGAGGCGACGTTCGCTCAACCAGTGTTCCTGATCCTCCATTTCATGTCGCACGCTCCGAGCCGACGAACCGAGGTATTCCAATCCACCACCGGTCGCACAGTCCGACAAGGGGGCAATGCCGTCGCCATATTCCCGACAAGCGTCCGCTTTCACCTGCCGATCTGGCATTCGCGATCGGCCTAGTCACATCGTGTGAAAGATGAATGACCGCATCGAGACCGATCCCAGATCGATCGAATCCGTCATAAAGGTCAGATTGTCGCGGGCATCCGAGGCCCCCGCGATGGTCAGCGCGGGAAGGTAGTGATCGACACTTGGATGTGCCGCCGACAGCAGCGGCCCGAGGCCGTCGCGATCCGCCAGAGCGGCGAAGTTGCGCTCTGTCAGACGATCCGCGAACAGAGCGTCGAACTCTACCGCAAAATCAAGCGGCTGCCCGTCAACGCGCATGGTGCGCAGATTGTGCACCACGTTGCCCGAGCCCAGGATCAGCACGCCACGATTGCGCAGTTCGGACAGGGTGCGCCCGATCTCCAACTGGTGGTCCAGACCGCGGGCCATGTCGATTGAAACCTGAAAAACCGGTACGTCGGCGTCAGGATAAAGAAACTTGAGAACAGCCCATGCGCCATGGTCGAGGCCCCAGGTGTCGTCTTCTTCCGCCCGATGGCTTCGCCCACCCGGGTCTTGAGCTCGTCGAGATCTTCGAGACCGACGCTCTTCGCGAGCTCGTCGTCGATCTCGGGAAGCTCTTTTCGCTTCAACCCCTTGACCTTGATCGTGTAGTCGACCGTCTTTCCGGCGCGGTCTTTCTTTTCGTCGTCGTCC
>JBFEQR010000221.1:0-4759 GCA_041549425.1 Yoonia sp.
CATCACCCACAACGCCGAAATCCAGCGCATGGCGCACCGCGTCATTCAATTTCAGGACGGCAGGATCAGCAGTGTCACCACCAATGACACACGCCTTGCCCCGCACGAGATTTCATGGTGATGCACGCGCTGGATAAAAAACTGGTACGCGATTTCAGGCGGCTGTGGAAGCAGGCGCTGGCCATTGCGATGGTGCTGGCCTGTGGGGTCGCGGTCCTGCTGACGGCACTGGGTATGTTCACAGCCCTGTCCGACACCCGCGCGACATATTACGAACGCAACCGCTTTGCCGATATCTTTGTCACCGTGCAGCGCGCGCCCGAACGGCTCGTCGCTGAGCTGGCCGCAATCGACGGGGTTTGGGCGGTCGAGACACGCACCGCAGGCAATACCGTGCTGGACGTGACAGGCAATCCGCGCAGCGTGACCGGACGCATCCTGTCGCTGCCCGTGGACGGCGAACCGCGGCTGAACGTTCCAATCGTGAAAACAGGGCGGTTTCCCGACCCTACATCAACCGGCGAAGTCATGGTGAACGCAAATTTCGCCGACGCGAATGATTTCCGGCTGGGGGATGTCTTTTACGCCAACCTCAACGGACAGAAACGGCCCCTGACCATCACCGGCACCGCCCAGTCGCCCGAGTTCCTTTACACCATCGGACCCGGCGCGTTGATGCCCGATAACGCGACGTTCGGCATTCTCTGGATGCCGCAACCCGCTGTCGCGGCGGCCTTTGACATGACGGGGGCGTTCAACGACGTGTCGCTGAAACTGACCGCAGGGGCACAGCGCGAAACGGTGATCGAAGAAATCGACCGCATTCTCGACCCCTACGGCAGTCTGGGGGCCTACGGGCGGACGCAGCACCCCTCTGACAGCTTTATCGACGCCGAAATTGCACAGTTGCGCAACATGGCCTCGATCCTGCCGCCGATCTTTTTCGGCATCTCGGCCTTTCTGGTCAGCATGGTCATGGGCCGGATCATCATGCTGGAGCGCAGCCAGATCGGGCTTTTGAAAGCCGTGGGCTATTCCAACCTAGAGGTCTGCCTGCATTATCTGATGCTGGCGGGTCTGATCGCGGTCACAGGCGTGGCCATCGGCTGGAGCATGGGAAGCTGGCTTGCGCGGTGGCTGGCCGAGCAATACGCGCTGTACTTCGATTTCCCCTATCTGATCTTCCGCACCTCGCTTTGGGTCTATGCCGCCTCGGGCATGGCCGCGCTTTTGACCACAACGCTGGGTGCGGCGCAGGCGGCGATCAAGGCGGCGCGACTGGCCCCCGCCATCGCGATGCAACCCCCTGCCCCGCCGGTCTTCAAACGCGCGCTGGTTGATCGGGTCATGGACTTTCTGCGCTTGGGCCAGCCCACGGTGATGATCCTGCGCAGCCTGTTCCGCTGGCCCGTGCGCAGCGGCTTGACCATACTGGGGCTGGCGCTTGCGGTGTCGACGATCATTTCGCCCTCGTTCTTCAATCATGCGCTGGCCAAGATCATCGACAGCGCATTTTATGAAACCAACCGGCAGGACGCGATGCTGGTGCTGGCCCATGACATGCCGCTTAGCGTCGTGACCACCGCCGCCGGATTGCCCGCCGTCTTGCAGGCCGAAGGGCAGCAATATCATCCCGTGATCCTGCGCAACGGCATCCACGAAAAGCGCACGGCACTGCAGGCCAGCGCGCCCGGTGTCGATCTGTCACGCGTCATCGGCAGCGACGGACAGGCCATCACCGTACCCCCCGGCGGTGTGGTGCTGAGCGAACGGCTGGCCGGTGCGCTGGCGGTCGGGGTCGGCGATACGGTCGAGGCGCAGTTCCTTAGCGGGCGCAAGGAAACCCACAGTCTGACCGTCACCGGCACGATCGCCCAGTATTTCGGGCTGGGTGCCTATATGGACCTTGATTATGTAAACACCCTGCTGCGGCAAACGCCGCGGGTATCGCTGGTGAACGTGTCGCTGGACGACGCCGAGGTCAACGCCCTGCATGCAACCCTGCGCGATATCCCCAAGCTGGTCGGCATCGTGATGATGAGCGACACGCGCCGGTCCTTTACGGACACCATCGCCCAAAGCATCGGGATGATGAACGCCGTCTATATCATCATCGCGCTGCTCATTACGATTGGCGTGACCTACAACGGGGCGCGCATCCTCCTGTCGGAACGGTCGCGCGAACTGGCCAGCCTGCGCATTCTCGGGTTCACCCGTGGCGAGGTGTCTTACATCCTGATCGGGGAAACCATGCTGTTGGCACTGCTGGCGCAACCGCTGGGCTGGTGGATCGGCGCGCAGATTGCCACCTCTATGGCAGACAGTTTTTCAAGTGATCTCTATAATACGCCGGTGGTGCTGCCGCCCGAAATCTTTGCCCGCGCCAGCTTTGTCGTGCTTCTGGCCAGCTTTGCGTCGGTGATGCTGGTGCGCCGCCGTCTGGACAAGCAAAACCTTGTCGCCGTCATGAAAGTAAGGGAGTAAACGATGTCGTTGAAGCCACGCACAATCGGCCTTTTGGGTCTGGGCGCCGCAATCATGCTTGGTCTGGGCTATGTCGCCTTTCAGGACGATCCGATCCCTGTCGATCTGCACACCATCACACGCGGCACGCTCGAGGTGACGATCAACGCCGACGGCGTGACACGGATCAAGGATATCTTTGATATCGCAAGCCCGATCACAGGCACGGCGCTGCGTTCACCGGTCGATGTGGGCGATACGGTCGTGGCCGGTGAAACCCTTGTTGCTGTCGTGCGCCCCGCAGCGCCCAGCCTTCTGGACAGCCGCAGCATGTTGCAGGCGCAGGCCAGCGTCGCAGAAGCCGAAGCTGCCGTGCATGTCGCGGAATCCGATCTGGCCCGCGCGCGCGAAGAACGTGATCTGGCGCGGTCGCAGTTTGAACGGACCGAGACACTGGTGGCGCGCGACGTGGCATCGCTGACCCAGCTTGAGGACGCGGTACAGCGCCTTGCGGTAGCCCAAAGCGCGGTCGAAGCGGCAGAGGCGCGCATCGACATGGCGCAAAGCACGCTGAACCGCGCCCGCACCATGCTGCAAACGCCGCAGTTGCTGTCGGATGTCGATGCCACTTGCTGCCTTGAAATCCGCGCGCCTGCTGACGGGGTGGTCCTCAGCATTGCCGAAACCAGCGAACGGCCCGTGAATACCGGCGCGCCGCTGTTGCGGATCGGAGATCCTGCCGAACTTGAAATCGTGGCCGATCTTTTGTCCAGCGACGCCGTGCGCCTGCAACCCGGCGCACAGGCTGTGGTCGAAAGATGGGGCGGCCCCGTGCCTTTGGCGGCCACATTGACCAGCATCGCCCCTGCCGCGCAGACCAAAGTCTCGGCCTTGGGGATCGAGGAACAGCGGCTTGATGCCGTCTTTGACATTACAACCCCGCAAGACCAGCGCGCAGGGCTTGGCGACGGGTTTGCCGTATTTGTCCGGATCACCGAATGGCGCAAGCAAGACGTGCTCAAGGTGCCGCTTAGCGCGCTGTTCAAACGCAACGGGAACTGGACGGTCTTTACGGCCAGCGACGGGATTGCCAGCGAACAGACGATCCGTATCGGACGGCAGGGCGCGCAATTCGCCGAAGTGCTTCACGGTCTGGCAGAGGGCGCAGCGGTGGTGACACATCCCAACGATCAACTGACCTCTGGCGGCACCATCATCGAACGCAGCGCGTTGGAATGACCGCCTGACAACGGCAGGCGCGTCCGCTCAGGTCAGCATGGCACTGATGACAGCGACCTGACGGGCGACAAGGGCGGCATCCGCGCGGCTTTCCACGTTCAGCCGCACCACAGGTTCGGTATTGGAGGCGCGCAGATTGAAACGCCACTGCGCCAGCGTCACACTGACCCCGTCCATCCGGTCGATGGCCAGCGCTTGGGGGCTGAAATGTGCAATCACCCGCGCCATGGCGGCAGCAGGATCAACAGGGCGAAAATTGATCTCGCCCGATGACGGAAACGCCGCCATGCTTTGCTGCACAAGCGCCGACAGGGACAAACCGGTGCGCCCCATCAATTCGCACAGCAGCAGCCACGGGATCATCCCGCTGTCGCAGTGGCAAAAGTCGCGGAAATAATGATGGGCCGACATCTCACCCCCATAAACAGCGCCGGTCTGGCGCAAGGCCTGTTTGACAAAAACATGCCCCGTGCGCGCCTGCACCGCCTGCCCGCCATTGGCGGCCACAATATGCCGGATATTCCACGTCACGCGCGGGTCATGCACGATTGTGGCCCCCGCTTGCTGTTGCAGAAACGCTTGGGCCAGCAGGCCCACAACATATTCGCCCGCAACAAACGCACCGGTTTCATCGAAGAAAAAGCAGCGGTCGAAATCACCGTCAAAGGCCACGCCCAGATCGGCACCATGCGCGCGGACCGCCTTGCCGGTCACCGGCTGGTTTTCCGCCAACAGCGGGTTGGGTATACCGTTGGGAAACGTCGCATCCGGCTGCAAGAACAGATCGACAAATGCCAGCGGCGCGGCTTGGGCGGCCAACCTGCGCTTGATACTGTCATAGGCCGGTGCCGCGGCACCATTGCCGCAGTTCACCACAAGCTTCAGCGGGCGCAATGCAGCGGTCGTCACGAAAGACACCACCTTGTCCGCATAGGCCTGCCGCGCGGCAGGTCCCACCTGCTGCACATGGCCCTTGCGTGTCGTGGCGGGGAAATCACCGGCCTCTGCCGCCTGCCTGATCGCGGCAAAGGCACCGTCAGGGTCCAGCGGACGCGCA
>JBFEQR010000222.1:0-4733 GCA_041549425.1 Yoonia sp.
CCTTCGATATAGATCGTCTCGTCATAGACCTGCTGCATCACAAGGCCCTGATCGGCCACCGGACCGGCCTGTAGTTCGGCCAGAACGGTCCGGAATTCCTCCATGACCGTAATGACATTCGCGCCCGCCTCGCGGACGACGTTAAAGGCCAGACCCGGCTGCCCTTTGAACCGCAGGCGCGCGGTGCTGTCCTTGTAGGCAAAACCCACGTCCGCCACGTCGCTAACCCGCACCCGCGCCGTCCCGCCGTTGGCCGCGTCAGAGCGCAGGACGACGTTGCCGATCGCCTCTGCGGTGTTCAGGTTGCTTTCGGTGCGCACAACATAGCGACGCTTGCCCTCATCCACATCACCCGCCGAGATCGAGATGTTTTCGGCCCGCAACCGCTGCACCACTTGTGGCACAGTCAGACCAAAACGCGACAGGCGCTCGGGATCGACCACCACCTGCAATTCCTGCGTGACACCGCCAAAGACATTTACGGCAGCCACGCCGGGGATACGTTCAACCGTGTCTTTGACAACGTCTTCCAGAAAATCACCGTAGGTCGGAATTGACCGCGTGTTGCCTTCCGCGGCGGTGATCAGAACCCATGCAATCGGGCTGTCATCCGCACCGGACGTGTTCAGCGTCGGTTCGTTTGCTTCCGCCGGATAGCCACCAACACGGTCAAGCCGGTTGGACACCAATAGCAAGGACTGGCTCATATCCGTGCCGATGGCGAATTCGAGCGTGACTTCGGCCTGACCGGTGCGCGACCGCGACGTCATGATCTCAAGCCCGTCAAGCCCGCGCAGCGTGTCTTCTTGCGGGTTCACGATCTCGCGCTCGATCTCGGACGGGGCAGCGCCGGGCCAACTTGTGGAAATCACAACGATGGGTTTACGCACATCGGGCGCAAGCTGGATCGGGATTTGCGTCAGCGCCAGTACGCCAAAAAGCACGGCCATCAGAACCGCCGCAATGACCGCGACCGGACGGTCGATGGAAAAGCGGATGAAATCCATCAGTTGGTCTCCAGCAGGTTGGGTGCGATAGCCTGACCGGGGCGCAGACGTTCATTACCGCGCACGACCACCAGATCGCCCTCTTGCAGGCCCGATACGACCTCGTAGCGGTCGCCCAAAGGCACGCCCAAAGTTACCGTGCGTGGTTGGGCCTCATCCTCTGCGGCGACAAAAACGGTCCAGCCGCCACGGGCCTGCACCAACGCATCCTTGGGCACCGACAGCACGTCGCGGGCTTCACCTACGGGGATGTCGACGGTCAATGATTGGCCCACAGCAGCACCCCCCATGGCCGATAGTTCAGAGGCGGCAAACAGCACGGGGCGGGTCCGGCTGGAGGGGTTTTCGACAGGCAGGACCGCGCGCAGGTTCAGCGTAAAGCTGGCCCCTGTTTCGCTATTGGCCTGCACCTGCTGGCCGGGTTGAAGGAATGCGGTGTAGCGCGAAGGCACATTCGCCTGCACCTCGAAGGCGTCGGTATCCAACAGGCGCACCAATGGCGTGCCCGCCTGAATAAAGGCACCGGGGATCGTGTTCACCTCAAGCACGATGCCGGAAAACGGTGCGCGAATTTCGCTGCGATCCAGCTGATACTGCGTTTCCGCAACGCGCGATTGCGCGCTTCTTTCACGGGCCTGTGCTTCGACGAAAAGCGCCTCTGCCTCAAGGAAATCGGCCTGTGCATCGTCGAACCGGCCCTGACTGAAGGCAGTGCCGCCGCGCAGGGCCTCAATCCGGTCAAGCGCGATGCGGGCGCGGTCGACACGGGCGCGGGCTGTTTCGATCCCTGCGGCGGCCTCGGCCAGTTGGGCCTGTGACTGGGCGACCTGAATGGTCAGCAATTCCACATTCAGCGCGACCAGAAGGTCACCGCTTTGCACAGGCGTTCCGGCCAATACGTGGACGGTTTCGACCGTACCCGCGACACGGGCTGCGATATTGCCATTGCGGGCTGTGATCACTTCGGCAAAGACCGGAACCGTTTCCGCCAATGCGCGTATTTCAACCGGCTGCACACCGACCGAGGCCGCGCGCGGCTGTGCGGTTGCCAATGTCGCAAAGGCCGATGTCATCACGACAACAAGTGCAAATAGCCGCATGTCAGTCTCCGTTGTTCAGGTCAGTGCTGCGCGGAGAGGTCACCAGACTGCGCCGCATATATTAACTACTTGGTATTGATACGATTGACCGTGATCTTTGGACCAAACTTGGCCCCTGCCAGCGGCAACCACGGCTTGACCGGAACGTCTCAGGGCAAGACCGCCAGCCAGACCCAAACCGTGAAGATCGACAGACCCGTTGCCATCAGCACAGCAGAGGCCGCAACCCGCCGTGCCTTGCCGTACATATTGGCGAAGACATATGTATTGATCCCCGGCGCCATGGCCGCTGTCAGGATCGCAGAGCGGAGCGCCGCATCGCTCAGGTCATTGGCCTGCGCAAGCCCCCAGACGATCAGCGGATGCAACAACAGCGTTACGGCAACCACGAAAAGGATCGTGCGCATATCGCCTTCGGGCCGGTAACGGTAAAGCACGCCGCCAAGGCCGAAAAGTGCGGCAGGCAGGGCCGCCTGCACCATCAGATCAATGGCATCGGTGGCCACACCCGGCATCGGAATTTGACCCAGATTCACCACAAACCCCAAAGATATCCCAAGGATCAGGGCATTGTTAAACATCCCCCGAAGGACCTTGCCCGGCAGGACCGTGAAACGGCCCCCGCGATTGCGCGCAATTTCCATCGCCGTGATCCCCACCGCGTAACAAAACGGCGAGTGGATCGCGATAATGGCATAGTTGGCTTCGAGTGCGGTCGTGCCATAGGCGCGCTCTGTGATCGGCAGGCCTAACAGCAGGGAGTTAGAGAACAGACAGCAAAAGCCGATGGCCACGCTGTCTTCCCAGTCGCGCCCGAACACAAAGCGCGCGCCCAAAAGCCCTGCGGCAAAGCTCGTCAGCGCACCGGCATAAAAGCTGCCCAAAAGCGCCAGGTCAAAATTCTGCCCCAGATCAAGCGTGGAAATCGCGCGAAACAGCAGACAGGGGATCGCGAAATTCTGGGTGAATTTCATCAATCCGTCGACGCCTGCATCGTTGAAAAAACCTTTCCAGACCGCCAGATAGCCAAAGCCTATGACCAGAAAGACAGGCAGGATAACGTCAAGAAGGGCGGCCATTGTGCATCCTTGGATTTGCGGCTGCGCCGCGACTTTTATGCCTCCGGCGGGGATATTTGGGCTCGGAAGAAGACGGTCAGGAAAGCGTGACCGTATAGGTCAGGCCGTCATAGGCGGGTTCCACGTGGTCGGGTGTTTCATCCGTGATCGTCGCATAGTCCAGATCATTGTGCATATTGGTCAGTATTGCGTGGCGCGGCGCTGCGCGTTCGATCCACTCCAGCGTTTTGGCCAGATGCGCGTGTGTCGGGTGCGGCGCGCGGCGTAGGGCGTCCACAATCCAGCAATCAAGGCCTTGCAAGTGGTCCCATGCGGGCTCTGGTATGGAGGACACATCGGGCAGATAGGCCACGTCTTTCACGCGAAAGCCCAGTGCCTCGATCCGTCCGTGGGCGACCTGAAACGGGGTGAGCGTGATCGTCCCCCCTGCCCCGCTGACCGCGATGTCGCCGTCAATGGCGTTGAGTTCGCAGATCGGCGGGTAGTTTGACCCCTTGGGCTGCACAAACGCATAGCCGAAGCGCCCCAGCAGATCGTTCGAGGTATCCCCGTCCGCCCAGACCTGAAGCCGCTGGCCCGAATTGAAGACCAGCATGCGCAAATCATCGATCCCGTGCACATGGTCGGCATGGCTGTGGGTGTAGACCACCGCATCCAGCGTATCGACCTCTGCCAACAGCAACTGGCTGCGCATGTCGGGCGAGGTATCGATCAGAACGCGGGTCACGCCCGCGTCGCCTTGGCGGGTGATCAGTAGCGAACAGCGGGTGCGGGCATTTTTGGGGTTGTCGGGGTCGCACGCCCCCCATTGCCCGCCCAGACGCGGCACGCCGCCCGATGATCCGCAGCCCAGAATGCGAAAGTCGAGTGTATCGCTCATGCTTTGGCCTTCCAGAACAAGCGCTCGAAATTCGCCGTCGTCTGCGCGGCAAAGGCGTCATAGTCGAGGCCGAAGACCTCTGCCCCGACTTTGGCGGTATGGGCGGTATAGGCCGGTTCATTCCGTTTGCCCCGATAGGGTGGCGGGGCCAGATAGGGGCTGTCGGTTTCCACAAGCACTCGGTCAACCGGCGCGGAGGCAAAGATATCGCGTAGCTCCTGACTTTTGGGGAAGGCAGCGATGCCCGACATCGACAGATAGAACCCCAGATCAAGGGCCGCTTTTGCCAGTGCCGCGCTGCTGGAAAAACAATGCATGACGCAGGTATAGGCACCGTTTGCGTATTCTTCGCGCAGAATTTGTGAGATGTCTTCGTCGGCGGCACGGGCGTGGATGATCAGTGGCAGTTTCGTGTCGCGCGCAGCAGCGATATGCACCCGCAGCGACTGCTTTTGAATATCGGCGCTGTCGGCGGTGTAGTGGTAATCCAGACCGGTCTCGCCGATGCCAACGAACTTTGGATGCGCGGCCAGAGCGACCAGATCATCAACACTGACAAGTGGTTCGTCCGCCGCGCTCATCGGGTGGGTGCCTGCGGCATAGAAGACGGGGGCATATTTTTCGGCGATGGCGCGCACCTGCGGTTCCAGCCTTAGCTTGGTGCAGA
>JBFEQR010000223.1:0-4722 GCA_041549425.1 Yoonia sp.
CAAAGCACGAAACAAAGGTGTCTGGGACATCGTTTTCGCCCCGTTTGGGCGTTTGCGTATCTTGGGTGCCTCTGTCGGTCCGACCTCGGAACAGCACGCTAAGATACAGGCATAGCGTGCAGCGCCTTCATGATCGTGAAGGTCCGAAAGTCCGGATCGAACGCCGAAGCTTCGCAAACGCGGGGGCTAGAGGTAATCGGACCGCTGCAATCCGTATTTCGCCATTTTCTCATTCAAGGTCCGGCGCGGCAGCCGCAACTCATCCATCACCGAAACGATCGACCCTTTATGGCGCCGCATGGTGTTGTCGATCAGCATCCGCTCGAACGCTTCCACAAATTCCTTGAGCGGCTTGCCCTCGGTTGTCATCGCGGGTTTGGATTCTTCCACATCGGCCATCAAAAGCGACGCAATCGAACCCGTACCACGGCGGTTTTGCAGCACGGCGCGTTCGGCGACGTTAATCAACTGACGCACATTCCCCGGCCACGGGGCCTGCAACAATTGTGCGGCCTCCTGCGCATTGACCTCTGGTGCGTCACAGCCGTATTCCTCGGCAAACTGCTCGCCCAGACGGGTGAATAGCGTCAGGATATCCTCGCCGCGCTGCCGCAGTGGCGGCACCGTGATGCGCAAAGCGGCAAGCCTGTAAAACAGATCGGGGCGCAAGACGCTTTCGCAGGTCTTGTCCTGCTCTTGCAGGTTGCAGATCGCCACGATGCGCGTCTCGGCGGGAGTACCCTGATTGTTGATCGCGGTCAGCAAACGCGCCTGCATTGCGTGGCTTAGCGCCTCGATGTCCTCTAGCACCAGTGTGCCACCGCGCGCGGCCTCCATCGCGGGGATCGGTTCATCATCCCGCGCCGGTCCAAAGATCATGCGACCAAGGGTTTCTTCGTCGTAGGCGGCACAGCTAAGCAGTACGAATTTCTTGCTGGCGCGCGCTCCCACCGCATGCAGGGCGTGGGCCACAAGCGTCTTGCCCGTGCCCGTCTCGCCCTCGATCAGGACATGGCCGTCAGCCTGCCCCAAATCCAGCACGTCTTCTTTCAAACGCTCCATCGGGGAGGAACTGCCGATCAGTTTCTTGATCAGGGCCGTCCCGTCCGACAGTTCCTTGCGCAACGCGCGGTTATCAAGGGTCAGGCGGCGCACCTGACTGGCGCGTTTGGCCAATTCGGTCATCCGGTCGGGATTGAACGGCTTTTCTAGAAAATCAAAAGCCCCGACGCGCATTGCCTCGACCGCCATGGGCACGTCACCGTGGCCTGTGATCATAATCACAGGCAACCCGCTGTCGACGCCTTTCAGCTTTTTGAGGAACTGCATCCCGTCCATACCGGGCATCTTGACGTCACTTACGACAATCCCGGGGTAATCGTTGCCCAGACCCTTCAGCGCTTCTTCGGCGGACGCATAGGTTTCGGTGTCAAAACCCGATAGCGCCAGCCATTGCGAAATGGATTGGCGCATGTCCCGTTCATCATCGATAATCGCGATCTTCATGGCCTTGGTCATGCTCATTTCCCCTCACTCTGCCGCGGCGACATCCTGCTTCATGATCGGCAGTTGCACCTCGAATATTGCCCCGCCATCAACCGCATTCCGCGCTGTCAGACGCCCGCCTAAATCGTTGACGATGCCGGACGAGATGGCAAGCCCAAGACCCACACCATCGCCCGGCTGTTTGGTCGTGTAGAAAGGCTCGAACAGTTCGTCCAGATTTTCGATCCCCTCGCCATTGTCGCGGATCTGGATCGTGACCGTGTCACCCGCCGCCAAAAGGATTTCAATCGTGGGATTGGTGGCGTTTTTTGTCGCGTCCAGCGCGTTGCGCAAAAGGTTGATAATCACCTGCTCAAGGCGCAGCCGGTCACCCAGGATCATCACCGGCTCACTGGGCAGAACGCGGATGATATTGACCGAACGGGTCTTCAACTGCGGCTCCATCAGGGCAAGGGCTGTCGAGACCGCAGCCCTTGTATCTATGGGTTCAAACGCCTCATCCCCCTTGCGGGCATAGGATTTTAACTGACGTGTCAGCGCGCCCATCCGCTCCAGCAGGTCATCGATACGCTGGAACGACGACAAGGCCTCGTCGGGGCGGTCGCGTTGCAGCAACAGACGCGCACCGGCCAGATAGGTTTTCATCGCAGCCAGCGGTTGGTTCAACTCATGCCCGACAGCAGCCGACATTTCGCCCAAGGCCGCCAGCTTTGAGGATTGCGCGATCGTCTGCTCGGCCACCTGCAGTGTCTTTTCGACCTTTTCACGCTCGGCGATTTCCCGCTGCAAGCGCCTGTTGAGTGCGCGAAGCTCTGCTGACTCGCGCTGGAAGAACAGCAACCGCGACGCGGTCTTGCGCGAGGTCGACCAGAAAACCAGTGTCAGCAGGATCGCGAATCCCATGGCAAGGAAAGCCAGAATGCCGTTCACCCGTTCGCGCACCGACGCGTAGGTCGTGAAACTGACCATCGTCCAGCCCTGATGCGGCACCTGCATTTCGCGCCGCAACACAGCTTCGCCGCGCAAATAGGCGTCAACCGGCAAGGCTGCCCAACCCTGCGTCACCCGAATGGCCCGTTCGATCGCCGAAGGGGCCGATTGCCGCGCAAGCGCCTCATCCTCGCGCAGACCGCGCCAGCGCGGCTCGGTCGCCATCAGGATGTTGCCATCGCGGTCCGTGACCAACACCGCATCAGACACCCCGACCCAGCCATTTTCAAGGCGGGGGGCGTCAACTTCGACCATGATCACACCGCGCAGTTCATCATCGACCTGCACGCGGCGCGAATAAATGAAATCATACCCGCCCTGAACATTGGGAAAGGTAGTATAGATCGTGTCGTTATAGCCTAAAGCGTCAATAAAATAGGGCGCCTGACCATGCATCTTGCCGATTTCGCCCTCATCTGTGGCGGCAACGGCCCGCCCGTCGCTGTCCAGCAACGTCAGTGAGGCCGCACCGATTTCATCCACAAAGGACATCAGACGCGCGGTCGAACTGGAATAATTGCCGTCCTCCAGCGCCTTGATCAACTCCGGATCGCGCGCCAGCAGTTGCGGCACGACGGAACTGCGCTGCAGTTCGGCCATCAGATTGGTGACGTAAAGCGCCAGACGCACTTCGGAGCGGTTGCTGATCGTTTCGGTGAACCGCTGGGTCAGAAACTGATTAGACACATAGATGACAATCACCCCGAAGGCGCAGATCGCCATCACAGCAAGGCGTGTGTACCAACGCCCACGCTCGCGCGAGCGTACGGGAGTTTCAGAGTTGAACATGCCGCTATGCTACGGTGCTGGCCGCCTTGCGGCAAGCACGCACATCAGGCTTGCGCGAACTGCGCCACTAATCCGCGGAAAAGTGCCTGCCCGTCGGTCCCGCCATGCCCTTCGTCCACCGCGCGTTCAGGATGCGGCATCATGCCAAGCACACGCCGGTTTTCCGACAGAATACCCGCAATATCGGCCACAGACCCGTTCGGATTATCGCAATAGGTAAAGGCAATCCGGTCCTGATCGCGCAACTGTGCCAGCGTCGCGTCATCGACAGTGTAATTGCCGTCATGGTGCGCCACGGGAAAGGCCACGATGTCGCCTGCATTATAGCCTTCGGTAAAGGCCGAATTTGATGTTTCCACTTTGATATCAATGGTTTTGCCAATGAACTTCAATCCCGCATTGCGCATCAGCGCCCCGGGCAGAAGCCCCGTTTCGGTCAAAACCTGAAACCCGTTGCAAACCCCCAGAACATATCCCCCGCGCGCGGCGTGGGCGACGACGGCCTGACAGATCGGCGATTGCGCTGCAATGGCACCGCAGCGCAGGTAGTCACCAAAGGAAAAGCCACCCGGAATGGCGACCAGATCGATGTTATCAGGCAGGCTGGCGTCTTTGTGCCACACCATGGACACATCGGCACCCGCCGCCTTGAGCGCGACAGCCATGTCACGATCACAATTGGAACCGGGGAAAACGATAACAGCGGCGCGCATCACAGCACCTCGACGCGGTAGCTTTCGATCACGGTATTCGCCAACAGCTTTTCGCACATGGTGTTGATGGTGTCTTCGGTGGTGCCATCGGCCAGATCAAGCTCGATCACCTTGCCTTGGCGCACCCCTTCGACCCCATCGAACCCCAGTGCGCCCAGTGCATGACGCACCGCTTCGCCCTGAGGGTCCAGAACACCGTTTTTCAGCATGACATAAACGCGGGCTTTCATCGTTGGGGTCCTTATCAGTTTATCAAGGTAGGCTTTGTGCCCGTGTGGGTCACATTCGAGGGCATCACACCAAGGCGCCTTGCCACTTCGGTATAGGCATCGGTCAGATTGCCCAGATCACGGCGGAACACGTCCTTGTCCAGCTTGCGACCGGTTTCATTGTCCCACAGACGGCAGCTGTCGGGACTGATTTCATCGGCAAGCAGAAGACGGGGGAATTCATTGTCCCACACGCGGCCGATCTCGATCTTGAAATCGATCAGCTTGATACCGACACCATGCATGACGCCCGACATCCAGTCGTTCACGCGCAGGGCAAGGCTGACGATATCGTCCAGCTCCTGCTGGGAGGCCCAGCCGAAGGCGATGATATATTCTTCGGGCACCAGCGGATCGCCCAAGCTGTCGTCTTTGTAGGAAAACTCGACAATCGGGCGCGGCAGGGCTGTGCCCTCTTCCATGCCCATACGCTTGGCCATTGTACCGGCGGCGAA